>JAGNZK010000037.1 GCA_017984435.1 Nitrosomonas sp.
GCATTCTGGGTGATAAAAAAGTGCATGCCCAGAGAAATTCCGTTTGCGCGTGCCTACCAATTCATCTCAAACCAGAATTCTTACTTGGTAGCGCATATCTGATCGCTGAATTTCTGAGTAGGCTCTACATATGTAATATCCGCCACCTACAGTTGATTGGGCCGGGCAGCTACAAATTGCCGGTTAACCTTGTCCGTTGGCCGGTCAAGAAAATCGTCCGAAATGGTTGTCCAACACTTTTTGCCGCGCCGGACACCTTGTATTCCTAGCTTCTTCATTAACCGCTCGACCGTACAACGAGCAACACCAATGCCTTCTCGTAACAACTGTCGCCATACTTTGCGTGCACCATACAACCGGAAATTGTCTTTCCACACCCGCTGTATATCAAGTTCTAGTCTTATGTCCCGCTTGATGCGATCAGGCAATTGATCGGGATCTCGCTCGCACACTTTGTGTTCGTATCATGTTTTGATGTCTATATTATAAATTCTCCGGGATTCCACTTACTTGAATCCTCTAGCTCATGTGGGTTTCATATGTTTTGCAGGGACGACTATATATGTATGAGCTTCTTGGATATGTCGTTGCTTTGCATACATTTTTATATCATCAGAAGAGCAATAACATCATATAATCCAAGAATTGGAGCCTTTAAATAAGCTAATTAACGCAGGAAGGATAGACGCTAGGGCAAGTTGCGTTCAATCCGCCTGAAGGTGTACTCTTTTGAGCATTCCAATTCAGTGCTTCAATAACTTCACGATTATATGCAGGAATTCGTACCCAGAAAATGTAGTTGGCATATAGCTTGTTGCGGGCAAAATTGAGCAATTCAGAAACAGTAGGATTATAACCTGAGCGGTCCCAGCGAGTATTCTCATAATTCAATTTTGCCACTTGCATCACTAAAGGTATGGTTCCAGAAAGTAGAGGATGGTAAGCATAAGCGCCTGGAGGGGAAATGTTGCTTCCGGGAAAGAGTAATCCTGGTTCTTCAATAAAAACATCCGGACCTCCAAACGCTGTTCCTGTCGTTTTGAAAGCTTCTACGTATGATTGCACGACTGGGCGTGGATAGTTAGCAAACTGAAACGTCATAGTATTTGGAAAATATACCCGCAGCTGCTTATTTAAACTAAGCATATTTTCGAAATAGGAATCTAATTCATTGCTTGATAAGGGTGTTAAAGGCTTACTCATAGAGGTTTCTGCAAGACCAATACCTTCAAAATAGGGATTGGAGTTAAATTCCTCTCCCAGTTTACGGAATAACTTAACCACACGAGCATATACGTTGGGATTCCACATTTTGATGCCATGCCCTATTGTAGTGTCAAGATTATCATTCGTAAAAGAGTAGAATCCTTTTTCATATAAATCTGTATTCAGATAATCTGGAGTAATAATTTCAATCGTGCCAGGGGCAGATGCTTTTGTTTCAAATAAAATAATAAGTCGTTTTTTTTGTGCTGCGAGTTCAGCGAGCAGCGTTTTAATATTTGAGAAGTTATATACATCCTTAGCTGTTTCCAGTTCCCCCCAGGCATAACGAACGACTACTCCACGTAATGCTGGTGCTCGCTTGAAATCATAATATACCTCGTTCCTATAAGTAGGCTTATATTTTCCTTCCATCGAAGCAAATACAGTGTAATGACCTGGATGCCATTTAATTGCATCAGGTGGTTGAATCTGAGCTACGGCTGTTCCCCATGAGAGCAGCATACTTAAAGTTATAGCGAATAATGATGAAATCAAACTATTTTTTTCAGTATTGCTATCTGGAATAGTTTTTTGTATTTGCTGTAATGGTTGCATACCAGCCGAAATTAGTTTGCTATTAGTTAGTGGCACTTTATGATTAGTACTCATTTAGATCCCTTTTTAAAGTTAAAAAGACTGAATTGCATCGATATGCATAGGAGTTGTGTTGCTTGATACTTTTAACTCATCTATGTGGTTAAGATGCAAATCGCTTTCTGGCAGTCCTGCCATTTTTGTATATTTCAATGTTAGATCAGTGACTTTTCATCCATTTATTTCACAAAGGATGTTTTTGCACACTGCAATACTTATAAAGCATAAATTGTGCCAATTTTGTATTGCTATGATAGTTAGTCGTGTTTGAAAATAAAAGAAACTGTTGCCACGTAGAATGGAACTTGAGCTTCTTGTAAGCTTTCGCTTTATGGAAGTATTTCTTACTTGAAGTGCTGAAAACTGCAACAATAATAGATTTTGGCCCATTCAGCAAGTACGTGTTTAGTGGCATGCCGTTGAAAATGCAGTATTTCCAGTCTGAAATTTCGTTTTTAAGATACTGAAAGTATTTTGGTATCTTCCAGATCTATTTTGGCAAGAATGTTCATTTTTCGAACAATTTTTGTCCAAATTTCCTGTAAATTTTCCCTTCTTGCCTCAATCTGTCAGCTTGCGAATCTTCAAGCTGATCGCGTGTAAGCCTGCGCTGCCTTAATGTGCTTGTCCACCTCGTAGCCACAGTTTTTCCCCACTATCAGTCCGCTGGCACACTTACAACCACACCAAGCTATTGGGGCTCTCCACCAGCGCGTGCCTTAAATGACACGGACGTACTAGTATCAGTCGCTCTTGCGTGCCAGGCTTGTGTCGGGATCAGTAGTCGAATCATGGGGGGCGTTATTGCGTTTTTCTCCTAGGAGACTGAAACGCTAAGCTTTAGTGATATGATAATTTTTCTGGCTCTAGACAAGCAGAGATTAATAATATCTGATGAGTTGCTATAGTTCACTAGCAAGTTATAGTGAGAACAGATCCGAAGGTTTCGCCGGCACATGTCATGCAAGTAAAAAAATAGAGATAAAGAGAAAGTATTTTGGGGGAGGCAGGATAGAGCAAAAGCTATTTTGTTGAAATCATAGGAAGTTAACGAGGAAGTTATTCGCCAATATGTACAAACTCAGCTCAAAGTAATGGATGAAATGGAAGGAAGGTTTGAGCAACTATCCTTCTTCTTAAACTTGATCGCGTGCGGTCGAGTTCTGTATAGGAGAAGATCATGAAAAAAGTATTAATAGAGATAGTGATTAGCTATTGCTGTATGTTTGTGTTGATTATGGGAGACATTCGACCGGTAGGTGCCGAGATAACGTTCCAAGACCGGACAGCATCAGCCGGTCTCACAACGCTTCTTAAAGGAGGGTACGGCTCCTCATGGGTTGATTTCAATGACGATGGTTTATTGGATGTTTGGATCAGCAATCATATGTACCAGCCTAGCCTATACATTAACAACGGTGACGGTACGTTCAGTGAGCGATTAAGTGAGTTTTGGCAGGGAAATCCACTCCTTGATGCACATGGTGGCGCGTGGGCTGATTTTGATAATGATGGAGATCAGGATCTGGTGGAGCTCTATGGAGTTCTCCGAGGTTCTACGAATATCCAAAAGCCGTTCTATGTTAATCAAGGCGGGATGCTAACCGACGAAGCCGATATGCGCGGGCTTAACGATATCACTGGTCGTGGGCGGACACCGCTTTGGCTGGACTGGAATAATGATGGCCTGCTGGATCTGTATATGGCCAACTATCCGCGTGCGGATAGTACTTTAGGGCCCACTCGTCTAATGCTTCAGCAGGAAGATGGGAGTTTTGTTCCATTGCCAGAAATGACGCAACATATCAAGAGCTTCTTCGGGCAGCTGGCTTACTTCGATTCAGCCGTACATTTAGTGATAGGCAGTCCCGCAGCAATAATTTATCCGAAGCAATTCTATCGGCTTGGCAGTATTACGCCATTACCGGTATTGCCACAGCCAAATTTAACATTCTTCGGATTGGAAGACGTAGCGATTGCGGACTTCGATGGAGATCTCTCAGACGATATGCTGGTGCTGCGTAATCCATCCGAAGTAAATTCATGGTTTCTTGATCCAGTTACTCGCCGTCGAGTTCTTGTTGACGTGCATAATTTGTCATTAAGCACGACAGGAAGTCTGAATTTCTGGTTCAAGGGGCCATCTCGCATAACTTTCCGGTTACATGGTTTTAACAATAGTTGGACTCCAGAGATGATCCGTGCTGGTGCCGCGGGCAGCATTCTGGCGAAGACCGCTTTTGATGTCGTTGAGGGTAGGCAGTGGAGGCACATCGAGCTTACGCTGGATGTGAATGATCCCCTTATGAGAGGGATCTTGCCAGTAGATTTGCGCACGACGCCGGGCATTTATGTCGGTTGGATGCCAAGCCTTGAGCAATGGCGGATCGAAGTACGTGGAACAGCTGATTTCCAAGCTGAATTTGTATCAAATGATGCTGAATTTACAAAATGGGCTTCAGATGGACGTGAGATCTGGACCAATTTTGCGGGTAATGTGCCTATAGTATTATCCAGACATGATGGTGAATTCCATGTCAATGACTTAGGGTTTAATGAGGCGGTTTCATGTCAGTCGGTTGCCGTTGGTGATTTTGACAATGATATGGATATTGATGCCTATCTTGCATGCGGCAATGGCATTCGTAACACAGTTAATATTTTACTCGAGAACGTCAATGGCACATTTGTGCGTGTACCCGGCGCAGGCGGCGCGGGTACTCAAAATATTGGTACCAGCGGGAGAGTCAGTGTGGCCGACTACGATAATGACGGTTATCTTGATTTGTTGGTTACTGACGGCGGTAGACACGACTATCCGTTTCAATTAGGGCGTCGCTTTCTTTTGCATAACAAGGGTGGCAGTAACTCTTGGTTGAAGATTGCCTTAGAAGGCTGTCAATCCAATCGTGATGGCATCGGTGCACGGGTCTTGGTTCAGGCAGGCGGGCACAAGCAAGCTCGCCTGCAGGCTGGGGGTACTCGCAATGGTGTTCAGGATGATCCTCGGCTGCATTTTGGTTTGGCACAGAATACGTTCGCCGAATCGGTGATTGTTGAATGGCCGTCCGGAGTGCGTAAGACTCGCACGAATCTTGCTGCTGGCAGGACTTATACTATTCGGGAGGATGCGAATTGCCTGCGTCCATAAGAAGAATGCAAGTTATGTAAACGATGGGTTTGTCTTTTGATTGGGTCAAGTTGAAGCGCTGCGGGTTCAATTCCCCGCCCCTTGGACGCAGGATGGTTGAAAACCAGCAGATTGAAAAGTGCGGTTAATACTCCGCCGCTTGCAGCGGGGTGCTTTATTTTGGCTCTGGACTATCAGATTCATAATAAATCAAAACAAAATAGAACGTCATCAGAGTAGATGCTAAAATCCGGGTTGGTATTGAGTATATTTCTTGTTTATAGGTTACTTGTAACAGAGGACTATGACTAATGATGAATTGTAAGAAATAAACTAGCAAACAGCTTCCCTGTCGAATTCTGAAAATTAAAGTAACCAAAGAATGTTAAACGATATCACTCAACGTAATCAGCCAATGACTGAAAGTGCAAAACGCACAGATTTTCGTGTTGCTGCCATTCAGATGGCATCGGGTCCAAGCGTATCTGCAAATTTGGAAGAGGCTGCACGTTTGATAGAAGATGCGGTTTCACAGAAGGCCAAGTTGGTTGTATTACCTGAGTATTTTTGTATCATGGGAATGAAAGATACGGATAAATTGGCTGTTCGGGAGGAACCCGGTCATGGACAGATACAGAAATTTCTCAGTGATACGGCAAAACGTTTGGGAATATGGCTGGTGGGTGGATCGGTGCCATTGGCTTCTTCCGAGTCGGATAAAGTTTATAATAGTTGCTTGGTTTATGCGGATAATGGCGAACAAGTCGCGCGTTACGACAAAATTCATTTGTTTGGCTTGCAATTGGGTAATGAACATTACGCCGAGGAAAAAACCATTAAGGCAGGTAATGAAGTAGTAGCGGTGGATTCTCCGTTTGGTCGTATCGGGCTGTCGATCTGCTACGATCTGCGGTTTCCGGAGCTGTTTCGTATGATGAATAATATTGATATTATTCTGGCGCCTGCCGCATTTACCGCCATTACGGGTAAAGCGCATTGGGAAGTGTTGGTGCGTGCGCGTGCGGTTGAGAATATGGCGTATGTGATCGCGCCGGGACAAGGCGGCTATCACGTGAGCGGGCGCGAAACGAATGGGGATAGTATGATTGTGGATCCGTGGGGCGTGGTGATGGCGCGCTTACCAAAGGGACCCGGTGCCGTAGTGGCGACACTGGATCCGGAATATCAGGCCAGTTTACGGACAAATTTGCCGGCACTGAATCATCGAATTTTGCAACATCGCTAAGTGAGTAAATTATTGATAAGCTTTTCAAGCTGCCTGTGATCTATTGATAAAATAAGACCGGATACTATGACGATTGAATGGATGACAGAAAAAAAAGATTTTTATGCGATCGCTGATCGTTGCTTGTTGTCGCCCTATGACATTAATGCGGCCGGATTACAACGCGTATTGGATCAAATGCTCACGCATAAAATCGATTATGCGGATCTTTATTTTCAATATAGCCGTTCTGAGGGCTGGATGCTGGAAGAGGGTATTGTCAAGTCGGGCAGTTTCAATATTGAACAGGGCGTTGGCGTTCGTGCCATTAGCGGGGAAAAGACAGGATTCGCTTATTCCGATGATATCAGTATGCCGGCATTGGTATCGGCGGCTCAGGCAACACGGGCAATCGCTGATCAGGGTAGCATGCATTCGGTACAAGTCGCTAAACGTAATGGAGCAAGTAAAAGTGCACAACTGTATTTGCCGGAAGATCCGATTGCCAGTCTTCAGGATGCGGAGAAAGTCGCTTTATTAGAACGACTCGAGCGTTATACACGGCAGCTTGATCGACGCATTACCCAGGTGGTGGCATCATTGGCGGGTGAGTATGAAGTTGTATTGGTAACTCGTAGCGATGGATTACTGGTGGCTGACGTGAGGCCATTGGTTCGACTGTCTTTGCAAGTGATTGCTGAGGAAAATGGTCGGCGTGAACAAGGGGTTGCCGGTGGTGGCGGTCGTTTCAATTACGCCTATTTTACCGATGAGATTTTGCACGATTACGCGAAAAAAGCTGTTCATCAAGCAATCGTGAATCTGGGTGCACGTCCTGCACCGGCCGGTACCATGACGGTTGTTCTGGGAAGTGGTTGGCCTGGTATATTGTTGCATGAGGCGATTGGTCATGGTCTGGAAGGGGATTTCAATCGCAAAGGTAGCTCGGCTTTTTCGGGACGCGTTGGGGAGCGTGTTGCGGCTTCCGGTGTAACAGTCGTTGATGATGGAACAATTCCACAAAGGCGGGGATCGCTAAATATTGATGATGAAGGTAATCCGACGCAATGTACTGTATTGATAGAAGATGGCATACTTAAAGGCTATTTGCAGGATAGCCTGAATGCCAGGTTGATGAATTTGCCGGTTACCGGTAATGGTCGGCGCGAATCTTTTGCGCATATACCCATGCCACGAATGACCAATACGTATATGCTGAGCGGTGATAAGGATCCGGCAGAAATCATTGCTTCGGTAAAACATGGCTTGTATGCGGCAAATTTTGGCGGCGGACAGGTGGATATTACCAGTGGAAAATTTGTTTTCTCAGCTGCGGAAGCTTATATGATTGAAGATGGAAAAATTACATATCCGGTTAAAGGGGCCACTTTGATTGGTAACGGGCCGGATGTGCTGACACGGGTTTCCATGATTGGCAACGATATGGCACTGGATCCGGGTGTCGGAACATGTGGAAAGGAAGGCCAGAGCGTGCCGGTTGGTGTGGGGCAACCCACTTTACGCATTGATGGATTGACAGTAGGTGGCACGGGAGGTTGACGGTACGGTGATGAAAGTTACCGTTAGCAGGCCGTTGAAAAACGATTCGAGGCAGTCGACACAGGGTAAAAACAGGCGAAAAAGTGTAATTTATGCATGATAAATGAATATTCTGAACCTGTTTCTAACATCGTAGCGGCAACGCAGGTGGTTTTTCAATAACCTGTTAGGATATTTTAACTAGTTGAATTATATTGGGATGCAGAAAGCATGAGTGTGGAATTGACCGGCGCTGAAATTACAATACGCTGTTTGCAGGAAGAAGGGGTGCAGTGTATTTTCGGTTATCCCGGTGGAGCAGTATTGTTTATTTATGATGAATTATTCAAGCAGGATAAAGTCCGGCATATTTTAGTGCGACACGAACAAGCAGCGATACATGCAGCCGATGGTTATGCCCGCTCCAGTGATAAAGTGGGCGTAGCCTTGGTTACTTCGGGTCCGGGTGTGACGAATGCGGTAACAGGCATCGCGACCGCTTATATGGATTCGATTCCCATGGTTGTTATCAGTGGGCAGGTACCCACAAGTGCCATTGGTTTGGATGCATTCCAGGAAGTGGATACCGTGGGTATCACACGTCCTTGTGTCAAACATAACTTCCTGGTGAAGGATGTAACCGAGTTGGCGCAAACCATTAAAAAAGCATTTTATATTGCTTCAACAGGTCGCCCAGGCCCTGTTCTGGTGGATATTCCCAAAGATGTCTCGCAGCAGAAAACCAAGTTTGTTTATCCGGATAAGGTAACCATGCGTTCCTATAATCCTGTGGTTAAGGGACATACTAGGCAAATCAAGAAAGCTGCTGAACTGATCCTTAGCGCGAAGCGGCCCATCATCTACACAGGTGGTGGTGTAATTTTGAGTAATGCTGCATCACAGTTGACTGAATTGACGCAGATGCTGAATTTTCCGTGTACCAATACATTGATGGGATTGGGCGGGTATCCTGCTACGGATAAGCAATCTTTGGGTATGTTGGGTATGCATGGCACTTACGAAGCGAATATGGCAATGCAATATTGCGATGTGCTGGTGGCTGTGGGTGCACGTTTTGATGATCGTGTGATTGGTAACCCCAAACATTTTTCTAATGAGAATAGAAAGATTATCCATATTGATATTGACCCCTCGTCCATTTCAAAACGCGTCAAGGTCGATATACCGATAGTAGGTGACGTTCTGGATGTGCTGAAAGAATTGATCAAGCTGTTCAAAGCTGAGAAGGAAAAACCGGATCAAGCTGCATTAAAAGAGTGGTGGAAACAGATTGAGTTATGGCGTGAACGCGATTGCCTCAAATTTGATCGTGACAGCAAGATTATCAAACCACAGATGGTGATTGAGAAGCTGTTTAATATTACCAAAGGGGATGCATTCGTTACCTCCGATGTGGGGCAACATCAAATGTGGGCCGCTCAGTTTTATAAATTTGATAAACCACGACGTTGGATTAATTCCGGCGGGTTAGGCACGATGGGATTTGGTATGCCTGCAGCGATGGGTGTGCAATTGGCTAATCCGAAAGGCAAAGTGGCTTGTATTACCGGTGAGGCGAGTATTCAAATGTGTATCCAAGAACTATCGACCTGCAAACAATACAAATTGCCATTGAAAATTATTAACTTGAATAATCGCTATATGGGTATGGTCAGACAATGGCAAGAATTCTTTCACGGCAATCGCTATGCAGAATCCTATATGAACGCGTTGCCGGATTTTGTTAAGCTGGCTGAAAGTTATGGACATGTCGGCATGAAGATTGAAAGGCCTGAAGATGTGGAGGGTGCTTTGAAGGAAGCATTCAAACTCAGAGATCAATTGGTATTCATGGATTTTATTACCGATCAGACTGAAAACGTCTTCCCTATGGTGCCGGGTGGTAAAGGGCTTTCTGAAATGATTCTGGTGTAGATAAATGCGACATATTATTTCTTTATTAATGGAAAATGAAGCAGGTGCCTTGTCTCGCGTAGCAGGCCTGTTTTCAGCACGGGGTTATAATATTGAATCACTTTCAGTGGCGCCTACCGAAGATCCAACCTTGTCACGTATGACACTGGTAACGATTGGATCTGATGAAGTGGTGGAACAAGTGACCAAGCAATTGAATAAGCTGATTGAAGTGGTAAAAATCATCGATTTGAATGATGGTAACCATATAGAGCGTGAGTTGATGCTGGTAAAAGTGCGTGCGGTTGGCTCAGACCGGGAAGAAATCAAACGGCTGGCTGAAATTTTTCGTGGTTGTATTATCGATGTGACAGACAAATCCTATACTATTGAGTTAACCGGCACGAGTTCGAAGCTGGATGCATTTCTCGATGCAGTTGAGCGTAGTGCGGTTTTAGAAACAGTGCGAACAGGCGCTTCTGGCATAGGGCGCGGGGAATGGATTTTAAAGGTATAATTCGTACTTGTGCTGATTAGTCCGAATATTGAAGTTAATACTCCAGAGTAATCAATCCTTTTTAAATAAGGTATTTCCTCTATTGTTCGATTGTTTCTATTCTAATTTTGTTTTAAAAGGAAAATAATGAAAGTTTATTACGATAAAGATGCAGATTTGTCTCTTATTAAAGGAAAAAAAGTAACCATCTTGGGTTATGGCTCGCAAGGGCATGCGCATGCTAATAATTTAAGCGAGTCGGGAGTAAAAGTTACTGTGGGTTTGCGTAAAGGCGGGGTATCCTGGAGTAAAGCGGAGAAAGCTGGTTTAAAGGTTATGGAAGTTGCTGATGCCGTTAAGGATGCAGATGTTGTCATGGTTTTGTTACCTGATGAACAGATCGGATCTGTCTATAAAAAAGAGATCGAACCAGGACTGAAGAAAAATGCTACGGTAGCCTTTGCGCATGGTTTTAGTATTCACTATGGACAAGTCACTCCGCGTGAAGATCTCGATGTCATCATGATTGCTCCCAAGGGGCCCGGTCATTTGGTACGCTCCACTTATTTGCAAGGCGGTGGCGTGCCTTCGTTGATCGCTGTGCATCAGGATAAATCAGGTAAAGCGCGTGATTTGGCGCTTTCTTACGCGGCAGCCAATGGCGGTACGCGAGGTGGCGTGATCGAAACAAGTTTTCGTGAAGAAACTGAAACAGACTTATTTGGTGAGCAAGTCGTGCTATGTGGCGGGTTGACTGCGTTGATCCAAGCTGGTTTTGAAACACTGGTGGAAGCGGGGTATGCACCGGAGATGGCTTATTTTGAGTGTCTACATGAAGTTAAGTTAATTGTGGATTTGATCTACGAAGGTGGTATCGCAAATATGCGTTATTCCATTTCCAATAATGCCGAATATGGCGACGTATCACGCGGGCCGCGTATTATTACTGACGAAACGCGTGCGGAAATGCGTAAAATTTTACGTGAGATCCAAACTGGCGAATATGCGCGGGAATTTATTCTGGAGAATCAGTCGGGAGCGCCGGTACTTAAATCGAGTCGCCGTATTGCGTCCGAGCATCAGATTGAGCAGGTGGGTGCCAAGTTGCGTGATATGATGCCGTGGATCAAGAAAAATAAACTTGTTGATCAAGTGAAGAACTAAGCTATTGCTATCTATAAATGATTTGAATCTTGGTTTTTCTATCTTTTAAGTTTTTGTTGTAATTTATTTATGGCCCATTATCCTCATCCTATAATCGCTCGCGAAGGCTGGCTGCATATTGTGATAGCGTTCTCTGCTGCGTTTGGTGTAACGCTATTCGCCGGCTGGCTTTGGGCAATCCCATTCTGGGTGATTGCCTTTTTCGTTTTACAGTTTTTTCGTGATCCACCCCGAGAAGTGCCATCAGATCGTAATGCCATATTAGCCCCGGCTGATGGCAGGATTGTTGCAGTGGAAAAAGTTCAGGATCCTTATTTGGAACGGAAAGCTATTAAGATTAGCGTGTTCATGAATGTGTTTAATGTGCATTCTAATCGCAGCCCGGTCGATGGGGATGTGCGTGAAAAATGGTATTTTCCAGGAAAATTCATTAATGCTGACTTGCCCAAAGCTTCTTTGGAGAATGAACGTAACGCGCTATGGATTAAAGCGGATAATGGTGCTGATGTGACCTGTGTCCAAGTGGCGGGTTTGGTCGCGAAACGAATTATTTGTCATGCATCACCTGGCGATCATTTGGGACGTGGCCAGCGCTTTGGTTTTATACGGTTCGGTTCGCGAGTGGATGTTTATTTGCCATTGGATACTAAAGTTAATGTTAATATTGGTGATAAAGTATCGGCGACACTGACAGTATTGGCGGAGTTTCGTGAGGTATAGTTGGCGAATCAGCGTTTTTATATCAATAACTGATTCTACATTTCATGTTTGTCACAAGATGTTATATGACTTATCTGGTTATACCTATCAATAATGCCTGATTCTATACCAGAGCGTATCATGCTCAAGTCGCGACTGCGGCGGCGTGGCATCTATTTATTACCCAACTTGTTTACCACAGCTGCATTATTTGCAGGGTTTTATGCCATTGTGCAGGCGATGAACGGGAATTTTGAATACTCGGCAATAGCTGTTTTTATCGCTATGGTATTGGATGGATTGGATGGTCGCGTTGCACGGCTCACGGGTACGCAAAGTGAGTTTGGGGCAGAATACGATAGTATGTCAGATATGGTTTCTTTTGGTGTTGCGCCTGCATTGATTGTTTATGAATGGGCCTTGAAAGAAATGGATCAATGGGGCTGGATAGTTGCATTCATTTACTGTGCATGTGCAGCCTTGCGGCTTGCACGATTCAATACCAATATAGAAGTCGTTGATAAACGTTTCTTTCAGGGCTTGCCCAGTCCTGCTGCTGCTGCATTAATCGCCGGGCTTGTTTGGGTAACGATTAATTTTCAGGTGCAGGGAAACGATATTAAATGGCTGGCCTGTACCGTGACTTTGTTTGCCGCTTTAACGATGGTTAGCAATATTCCTTACTATAGCGGTAAAGAGTTTAATTTACGCCGAAGAGTCCCGTTTTTTACTATCTTATTATTAGTGCTGTTCTTTTTTGTTTTGATCCCGAGCCATCCGCCGCTCGTACTATTTTGTTTGTTTGCAGTGTATGCATTTTCAGGCTATTTCATTAAATTATGGCGGTTCGGCAAAAGTAAAAGTAAAAGAAATAGCGAGGCACCAGATGCCTAACGATTATCTATTGCACAAATAGGAAAAACTATTTATATTCCCTCACTATGTTTGCAACAAGCCATATCAATTCAATGTACTCACTATCGATTCCTGTCATTCTAATGGAATTGTTACTGCGCCTTGCGCGCTAAATTTTCTATCCCCTATTTATTTTCTACCTTATAAAATTCGAAAAACGAGTTTTATCATACTTTAAGTTTTCTTCCTGAAGTGGAGAGCATAATGCAAGAGCATTTAATTATTTTTGATACTACCCTGCGTGATGGTGAACAGAGTCCTGGTGCATCCATGACTAAAGAAGAGAAAGTGCGTATTGCCTGGCAGCTGGAACGTATGGGTGTGGATGTGATTGAAGCGGGTTTTCCGGCAGCTTCTAATGGAGATTTTGAAGCGGTTAAAGCTGTTGCTGATTCGGTTAAAGAGAGTGTGGTATGTGGTTTGGCGCGTGCAATTGAAGCCGATATTCAGCGCGCGGGAGAGGCATTAAGAGGTGCGCAAGCAGCGCGTATTCATACGTTTATTGCGACATCGCCCATTCATATGAAGAAGAAACTGAGAATGTCGCCTGAGCAGGTCATCGCACAAGCGGTGAAAGCTGTGAAATGGGCGCGTCAATATACGGATAATGTTGAATTTTCTCCGGAAGATGCCGGTCGTTCCGAAATAGATTTTTTGTGTCAGATTCTTGAAGCGGTTATTGATGCGGGTGCGACTACACTGAATATTCCGGATACGGTCGGCTACACCATGCCGGAGCAATTCGGCAAGCTAATCCGTGATTTGCGTGAGCGCATTCCTAATGCTGACAAAGCCATTTTTTCAGTTCATTGTCATAACGATTTAGGGTTAGCCGTGGCCAATTCATTGGCTGCTGTGATGAGTGGTGCGCGGCAGGTTGAATGTACCATTAATGGTTTAGGGGAACGAGCAGGCAATGCGGCACTGGAGGAAGTCGTGATGGCGGTTCGTACGCGTCAGGATTATTTTCCCTGTGATACAAGAATAGATGCCACACATATTGTTTCGGCCAGTAAGCTGGTTTCCGGTATTACCGGTTTTCCGGTACAGCCCAATAAAGCGATTGTGGGGGCTAATGCTTTTGCACACGAATCAGGCATTCATCAGGATGGCGTGCTGAAACACCGTGAGACATATGAGATCATGCGCGCGGAAGATGTCGGTTGGAATGCAAACAAGTTATTGCTGGGAAAACATTCGGGGCGTAATGCATTCCGCAATCGTCTTATGGAATTGGGTATTGAATTGGAATCCGAAGAAATGCTCAATAATACTTTTATGCGTTTTAAGGAATTGGCGGATAAGAAGCATGAAATATTCGATGAGGATTTACATGCACTGGTTTCGGATGAAGAATTGATATTGCAGGAATGTTACCGGCTTATATCACTGACTGTTCATTGCGAGACAGGGGAGATTCCTTATGCACGGATAGTAATCTCCGACAATGGCCATGAAATGCGTGCCGAGTCGCAAGGAAGCGGTCCTGTGGATGCGACTTTCCGTGCGATTGAGATGTTACTGACGAGTGGTGCCGAGCTACAGTTATTTTCGGTCAATAATATTACCAGCGGCACAGATGCACAGGGGGAAGTTACGGTTCGGTTACGCAAATCCGATCGTATCGTTAACGGGCATGGCGCGGATACCGATATTGTGGTGGCTTCTGCAAAAGCCTATCTGAGCGCGTTGAATAAACTGTGCAGTAAATTGGAGCGGGCTCATCCACAGGTGTAGTGTGGTTGGAAATCAGGTTGCAAGATGATGAAACATAAACTAACCGTGTTATTTTGTTTGGTATTTCTGTTGCTGAGTGGGCAGGTACAAGCATTCCAGTTTCAGGATGCAACAGGGAAAATTCATAAGCTTGCAGATTATAAAGGGCGGTGGGTACTGGTCAATTTTTGGGCAACCTGGTGCCCGCCCTGTTTAAAAGAAATTCCTGATTTGATTGCGTTGTATGAGAACCGTAAAGATATCATGGTGATCGGTGTGGCGATGGATTTTAGCGATTCGCAGGTGGTGATGGATTTTGTTCAATCGATGTCAATTACGTATCCCATCGTTTTGGGTAATCGTCAAATTGCATCTCAATTGGATGATATCTCGTTATTACCCAGTACTTATTTTTTTGATCCGAATGGACAGCCAGCTGCGCGCCAGCTTGGTATCATTTCGCGAGAGAGTATAGAAAAGTTTATTGAATCAAAATCAATTGAAAAGAGCGTTACTCATAAACAATGAGGGATTTGAGTAAATTTCTCGGTTGATGATTTGTGTAGCAATCTAGCTATTAGGTGATGATGCAATATAACGCCAGGTGGTTGACCACTTATTGAATACGAGTTGCGGATAGGCAGCTTCGCCAAGACTTCCATTGTATCGGCCAAGGGCGCGAAAGTAATCGCCTTTTTCTTTATTAAGGTAATGGCGCAGAATTGTGCAGCCATAGCGTAAATTAACGCGTAAATGAAAAAGGTTGTGATCTTGATGACCGATCACGTCAATCCAGAATGGCATTACTTGCATATAGCCGCGAGCACCCGCATGTGAAATGGCATATTTCTTGAAGCCACTTTCTACTTGAATCACACTTAACACGAGCTGCGGATCCAATCCTGCACGTGTTGCCTCATAATAAACTGTTCTCAGAAACTCCTCTCGTTCGATGGAATCAGGGATGAATTTTTCTAAGCGGTGGCTCATGTTGATAAGCCAAGTAATGCTGTCCGCCATGGCAGCATATTCAGCGTATGAAACCGCCTGGTCGCTTGTTTCGTGGAGTATGACGGTTTGTGTACTGGCTGCGAGTTGTTCATAACGCGGGTTATTGGCGTGTATGAAACCGGAGAAGAGCAGAAATAGTATCGTGCTGATTAATTTGTACATAACTTGGCTATTATGAATGGGAAAATTTCATCGACAGGTATTGTTTGTGAAGCTTGATCATTTCGTCCTTGATATTCAATGCTTGATTGTTTGAGTCCTCGTTCACCGACAACAATTCGATGCGGAATACCGATCAATTCCATATCGGCAAACATGACACCGGGACGTTCGTCTCGATCATCAAGCAATACTTCAATTCGGGCATCTAAGAATTGTTGATAAAGTTTTTCCACGATGTCTTTTACTTGTGTACTTTTCTGTAGGCCAATCGGTATGATTGCGAGCTGAAAAGGAGCCATTGCGGTTGGAAAAATAATACCGTGTTCATCGTGATTCTGTTCAATGGCGGCAGCAACGATGCGTGAAATACCAATACCATAGCAACCCATTTCCATGGGGCAAGTTTGACCTGATTCATCAAGATAGCTGGCTTTCATGGTTTCAGAATATTTTGTACGTAACTGGAAAATATGACCGACTTCAATGCCACGGCAAATTTCCAGTTTTCCTTTGCCATCCGGAGACGCATCGCCAGAAACAACATTACGGATGTCAAAAACATGCTCTGGTAATTTAAGATCACGGTGAAAGTTTACCTGAGTCAGGTGGAAGCCTTCTTCATTTGCACCACAAACAAAATTGCTCATATTCATCACTGCTGAGTCAGCAATCACGCAAGTTTCTAGCCCAACGGGGCCGATATATCCGGGTATCGTCCCTGTTTCTTGTAGGATATCTGTCTCGCTTGCCATCTGGAATTCGGATAAAAAGGGTATTTTCCTCACTTTTAATTCATTGAGCTGATGGTCGCCGCGTAGCAGTAATAAAAATAGCTGATTGTTTGCTTTGACTACCAGGGTTTTTATGGTCTGTTGCAGTGGAATCTTTAGAAATTCCGCAACCTCAGCGCAGGTTTTTTTATTGGGTGTCGGGATTTTTTGCATGACATCCCCCGGTACATCGCGTTCCAATTGAGGTGATAGTGATTTGGCGAGCTCAATATTGGCAGCATAATCTGAGCTGGGACAGAATGCGATAGCATCTTCGCCGGATTCCGCCAGGACATGAAATTCATGCGAACCACTGCCGCCTATGGCGCCGGTATCCGCTGCCACAGCGCGAAATTGCAATCCAAGACGGGTAAAAATACGGCTGTAAGTTTCATGCATGAGTTGATAAGTTTGTGTCAGACTGTTTTCATTCGTGTGAAACGAATACGCATCTTTCATCAGGAATTCGCGTGCGCGCATGACACCAAAACGTGGACGGATTTCATCACGAAATTTTGTTTGTATCTGATAGAAATTAAGTGGTAATTGGCGATAGCTTTTAATTTCTCTACGTGCTACGTCGGTAATGATTTCTTCATGTGTTGGGCCAAAACAGAAATCATGCTCATGACGATCTTTTATTTTAAGCATTTGTGGCCCGAATACATCCCATCGACCGGTCTCTTGCCATAATTCTGCAGGTTGTATAGCAGGCATCAGAACTTCTATAGCACCGCTGTTATTCATTTCTTCACGAACAATATTTTCTATTTTCCGTAATATTCTTAGGCCTAATGGCATCCAGGTATATAGTCCACTGCCAAGACGCTTGATGAGTCCGGCACGCAACATCAGTTTGTGACTAACTAGTTCTGCTTCGGCAGGCGCTTCTTTGAGCGTTGAGATAAAGAATTGTGAGACGCGCATGGGCGATTCCATTATGATAAAAAATGATCGTAATTTTACCTTGAAATAAGTTGGTGAAGTACGGATTACGTTATTCATTATGAATGGATAATCTGTCAGATGGGTAGAGGGCTATAACAAGAGCATGGATTTTTGTTTTATGAGCACTTTCAATCTGTAGTAAAGTATGAAAAAATCCATACATTTTTGATGGGCCGAATGGGTAATTCACATGATAGACCGTAACGGATATCGTCCTAATGTTGGTATTATCCTGCTGAATTCAAGGAATGAAGTCTTTTGGGGCAAACGTATCAAGCAAAACTCTTGGCAATTTCCCCAGGGTGGCATTAAATCAGGGGAGAGTCCTGAGCAGGCTATGTACCGGGAACTAACCGAAGAAATTGGATTGCATCCAAGCCATGTTGAGATAGTTGGACGTACACGTGATTGGTTACGATATGAGGTGCCTGAACGATGGATAAGACGTGAATGGCGCGGAAACTACAAGGGACAGAAGCAGATCTGGTATTTGTTGCGTTTGATCGGACGTGATAGTGACGTTTCTTTACGTAGAAGCACACATCCGGAATTTGATGCCTGGCGTTGGAATCAGTATTGGATTGAATTGGATTCAGTTGTTGAGTTTAAACGTAAAGTTTATAAGCAGGCATTAACAGAATTATCACATTTGTTAAAAATGGATCCTTATCAAATTGCTAGCCATGATAAGAATTATTCGATCAAAGAAACCAGTCAAGTCATTTTGACGAGTCAATTGGAAGTCAATGAGTAATCCATCTGTAATGGAGGATTTTCTGTTATAGAGTGTCTGAAAGCATGAGAGTATTCTGGAAATTTGGGGAAACAGGATATTTATTACAATTTTTATAAAATTCCCATTTGTGGGTGTTTCATCAGGCGTAATCGGCTGCGCCATTACAGCCGTTTTTAGGGAGAATACCGATGAAGATACGTACACTGGTTGCGTCGTTGTTATCGATTGGCGCTCTTGTCACTTCGATTAATGTTTCAGCCAATGAGCCTATCCAACCCATTAAAGTACCAGCAGTAAAAAATGCTGATATGGTGGAGTTAGGTAAAATGTTGTTTTTTGATACTCGTTTATCCAAATCTGGCTTTATTTCCTGTAATTCTTGCCATAATCTAAGCATGGGTGGTACGGATAATATTCCGACTTCTATTGGCCACGCATGGCAACAAGGACCAATTAATGCACCAACGGTATTGAATGCCAGTATGAATTTGGCACAATTCTGGGATGGACGCGCTAAGGATTTAAAAGAACAGGCGGGCGGCCCAATTGCAAATCCTGGAGAGATGGCATCAACACATAAAGCGGCGGTCGAGGTCTTACAATCAATTCCTCAATATCGTGGGTATTTTCAAAAAGCGTTTGGTTCTGATCAGGTCGATATTGATCGCGTAACGACTGCAATTGCGGCTTTTGAGGAAACTTTAGTTACACCAGGATCACGTTTTGATAAGTGGCTGGAAGGTGATAAAAAAGCATTAAATCAGCAGGAATTGGAAGGATATGAATTATTTAAGAGTAGTGGTTGTTCAGGCTGCCATAATGGACCGGCGGTAGGTGGTGCATTGTATCAGAAGTTTGGCGTATATCATCCTTATAAAACAGCGAGTAAGGCGGAAGGCAGAAAAGGAGTTACTGGAAAAGATACTGATTTAAATGTTTTTAAAGTGCCAACGTTACGCAATATTGAATTAACTTATCCCTATTTTCATGATGGTGCAGCAACAACATTAGAGGATGCTGTAAAAACAATGGGAAAAGTGCAATTGGATCGTGATTTTAATAAGAAGGAAATTGACAGTATTGTTGCTTTCTTAAAAACACTGACTGGTGAACAGCCTGACTTTAAGATGCCGATTCTGCCACCTTCTAACAATAGTACTCCAAGACCTGTACCATTTTAATGGAAGAAACCTCGGGAGCTTTTTGTGCTCCTGAGGTAAGGTAAATAACAATAAGCACCGTTGTTTTTGCTGCGAATTAGCAGACTATGTGTATTTAGTCATTTACAGTCTGAATTGATGTTGTGAATGTATTTTTAATATAAGTGTTTTGTAGTATTAGCGTAATCTAATGTAGATTTACGTTAAAAAATAAAGTAGAGTCGCTGTTCCGATAACCAATAATTAGAATAGGGAGTTACCGATGGGTAACAAGGGGCAATTACTGCAAGATCCATTTTTAAATATATTGCGAAAAGAGCATATCCCTGTATCGATATATTTAGTAAACGGTATTAAATTACAAGGACAAATCGATTCGTTTGATCAATATGTGGTGTTGCTGAAAAACTCAGTTACGCAAATGGTATACAAGCATGCGATTTCTACAGTAGTACCCGCGAGAGCAGTTACTATTCCGATCGACACAACGGAAATGCATAATTCTTAATGCCTGAATATTTTCAGGTATGCATAAATTAAAAACAACTGATACAGTTATCTTAGTTAGCCTCAATTTCGGCGATCAGGATCATATTGACCGCTTGCAAGAATTGCAGCAACTGGCTGTCAGCGCTAAGCTGCAGATTGTGGCCGTTATAGAAGGAAAACGTTCCCGACCCGATCCGACAACTTATATTGGAAGCGGAAAAGTTGATGAGATAACACAAGTGGTAATGCAGACTAAAGTTTCTCTGGTTATATTTAATCATGACTTATCACCGGCTCAGCAACGTAACTTATCTCTGCGTTTGAATTGTAATATTATTGATCGTACAAGTTTGATTCTGGACATTTTTGCTCAACGAGCTAAGAGTCATGAGGGAAAACTGCAGGTAGAGCTGGCTCAATTAGAACACCTGGCAACACGGCTTGTGCGCGGATGGACACATCTAGAACGACAAAAGGGTGGTATTGGTTTACGTGGTCCTGGTGAGACGCAATTGGAGACAGATCGACGTTTAATTAAAAAGCGAGTTAAGTTGCTTAAAGAAAAACTTTCGACCCTTCAGCGCCAACGCAGCGTTCAAAGGCGATCTAGGCAACGCACCAATGTGTTATCGGTATCTATTGTTGGTTATACGAATGCAGGCAAATCAACTTTATTTAATCGACTAACACGTGCGCAGTCATACGCTGCCGATCAATTATTTGCGACATTGGATACGACGACACGGAAATTATTTCTTGCTGAGAATAGCAGCCCAGTAGTTATTTCGGATACGGTAGGGTTTATTCGTGAATTACCACATACGCTAGTAGCAGCGTTTTGTGCGACGCTTGAAGAAACTGTGCAGGCCGATATACTCCTTCATGTGATAGATGCCAGTAGTCCTAATCGAGATGAGCAAATTGAAGAAGTTAATAAGATATTAAAAGAAATTGGTGCTGATACTATTCCTCAAATTTTAATTCTGAATAAAATTGATCTTACTGATTTGATAGCGGGTGGCAAGGGTTGCATGCGCGATGAATATGATAGAATATCACGTATTCGTTTAAGTGCAAGAACAGGCGAAGGTATAGAATTTGTAAAACAAGCATTGATAGAAGCAATTACAGAAAACTCCAAGAAATTGTATGAGAAATCTACAGATACTAAGAAAATAATTGGAGGTTGTGCTACGGTATAAGGACTTTTTTGAACACAAAACAGGAATTATTATGGGATTAAATGATCCACAGTGGGGAAAAAACAAAGGTGATTCTGGTCCACCAGATCTGGATGATGTTCTGCGTAATGTTAACAAAAAGATTAATAACATTTTTGGACAAAAAAAAAGTGGAGGGGGTGACGAAGGTTCAGGCGATACAGGTCCAAGGCAAAGAAGTGGTGGTAGCATTGCGTTGATTCTGGCTCTTTTGCTAGTAGTTTGGTTGGCGAGTGGTTTTTATATTGTGGATGAAGGTCATAGAGGTGTGGTATTGCGTTTTGGTCAATATACTGACACGACACCGGCAGGTTTGCGTTGGCATCTTCCCTATCCTGTCGAGAAAGTAGAAATAGTAAATGTCAGTCAGGTTCGTACGGTAGAGATTGGTTACCGTAATAATGTCAGGAGCAAAGTGCTGCGAGAATCGTTAATGTTGACTGATGATGAAAATATCATTGATATTCAATTTGCGGTGCAATATATATTGAATAATCCAGAGAATTTCCTTTTTAAGAATCGGAATCCGGATGAGGCGGTTCTTCAAGCAGCTGAAACTGCGATTAGGCAAGTCATTGGTAAAAGTAAAATGGATTATGTACTTTATGAAGGGCGTGAACAAGTCGCTGCTAATGCGACACAATTGATGCAGAGGATTCTAGATCGCTATGCTATCGGTATTTCTATCAGCAGGGTAACGATGCAAAATGCGCAACCACCTGAACAGGTGCAAGCAGCATTTGATGATGCTGTGAAAGCTGGGCAAGACAGAGAACGGCAGAAGAATGAAGGTCAGGCTTATGCTAATGATGTAATTCCAAGAGCGGTGGGTAATGCTGCCCGGCTGATTCAAGAATCTGAAGGATATAAACAACGAGTAATCGTAAGTGCTGAAGGTGATGCCAGTCGTTTTGAACAGATTCTTGCCGAATATAGCAAAGCACCGAAAGTTACACGTGAACGTTTATATCTGGACATGATGCAACAGGTTCTTTCAAATACTAGCAAAATTGTTGTTGATCAAAAGAATGGTAACAATCTGCTGTATTTACCGTTAGATAAGTTAATCAATATGAGTGGGTCTACGTCAACCTCGTCAGTAGCTGTGCAGCCTATAATGCAAGAAACAACGCAAGATAGTGGTGTACGGACACGAGAATCTTTTCGTAACCGCGAACGGGAGATGAGATAAGTGAAAAATCTTACATCAGCATTTTCGGGCATCATCATCGCAATATTCTTTTTGGGTAGTTCGGCAATTTATATTGTTGATGAGCGGCAACAAGCAATTTTGTTTCAATTGGGGGAAGTGATCGATGTCAAAACGGAGCCTGGTTTATATTTTAAGATTCCGATAGCGCAGAATGTGCGTTATTTTGATAAACGTATCTTAACAATGAATACAGAAGAACCCGAACGTTTTATCACATCGGAGAAAAAGAACGTTTTAGTCGATCTGTTTGTAAAGTGGCGTATCATCGATGTGAAACAGTATTATATCAGTGTGCGCGGCGATGAAGGATTGGCGCAGACACGTTTGGCACAAACTATAAATGCAAGTTTGCGTGATGAATTCGGTAATCGTACTGTGCATGATGTAGTCTCCGGTGAGCGAGATGTCATTATGGGGATTATGCGCCAGAAGGCAGATGCTGATGCCCGTTCGATCGGAGTGGAAGTGGTTGATGTACGTTTGAAGCGGGTGGATTTGCCTCAAGAGGTGAGTGAATCGGTATATAGACGTATGGAAGCAGAGCGCAAAAGGGTCGCTAATGAACTACGCTCTACAGGTGCGGCTGAATCAGAAAAGATTCGCGCGGATGCAGATAGGCAGCGTGAGGTGATATTGGCAGAAGCCTATCGGGAAGCTCAAAAAACGATGGGTGACGGTGATAGTCAGGCAGCTGCAACTTATTCGGCCGCTTTTCAGAAAGATGCCGAATTTTATGCTTTTTGGCGGAGCATTGATGCATATAAACAATCCTTTAAAAATAAAGGAGATATGATGGTTCTGGAACCTACTTCCGATTTCTTCAAATACTTGAAAAATCCAGCTATCAATAAATAAGATTCGTATTAGTGTAGGATTTTATTCAGACATCTCGTAGAGATGGAGAGCACTTATTGATCTAAGGATATGCTGTTTAAAGAAATATTTATGTGACTTTGTTTCTTTAGTAAAGAGGTTCTAGAAATCGCAGTATACTTTATATACTCGATTGTACAGAACCTCTTAATTTTTCTATGCTTACTTATTTTAAATGTATTATGCATATCTGATTAAGCAGGGGTTGTTTTAAATGTGGGAAACTTTTCTAATTGCAATTGCATTGATGTTAATTCTAGAAGGAGTGTTACCATTTTTATCTCCTCAAACCTGGCGAGAGGCATTCCGTAAATTGATTGAGATCAATGATAATCAGATACGTTTTGTGGGTTTGACTTCAATGCTAGTTGGGCTAATGCTGCTTCTTATCGTAAGTTGACGCTATTCTCTTAATTTTTCTCGTTGACAACTTGCCACTCCACTCATAAATATGCGTAATTGGTTACTCCCAGAATATGTCGAAGACATATTGCCAGTAGAAGCATTGCATATCGAAGTAATGCGTCGCCAGATTATTGATTTGTTGCTAGTGTACGGTTATCAGCAAGTAATACCGCCTTTGCTAGAGTATGTGGAATCTTTATTGTCTGGTAGTGGCAGTGATATGGATTTGCGCATGCTCAAAGTGATAGATCAACTGAGTGGACGCATGATGGGTTTGCGTGCCGATATGACACCGCAAGTTGCAAGAATTGATGCACATTTATTGAATTCTGAAGGTGTAACACGTTTATGCTATGTCAATAGTGTATTGCATACAGTGCCATCGGCTATTACACAAACACGAGAGCCATTGCAAGTCGGTGCAGAACTTTATGGTCATTCAGGTTTGGAAAGCGATCTGGAAGTTCAAAAGCTCATGCTAAAGTGCTTATCTGTTTCAGGTATTAATGAGATTCATCTGGACCTCGGTCATGTGGCAGTTTTTCGGGGTTTAATTAAAGGTGCAGGCATATCGCGGGAACTTGAAACCGAATTATTTGCTGTTTTACAAGCCAAGGATGTTTCAACTTTAAAGGAATTATGTGCAACATTGGAGAAACATACTCGTGAAGCATTAATGTTATTGCCCGAGCTTTATGGTGATAAGAAAATTTTGGCAGAGGCTACTAGCCGATTGCCGGATTATCCTGAGATTAAGGCGGCACTGGATGAACTTGGTACTGTTGAAAAAGAATTAAAGCCGATCGTCAATAAAATCGCATTCGATTTGGCCGATCTGCGCGGGTATCACTATCATACCGGAATGGTCTTTGCTGCATATACCAATGGATATTCAAACGCTATCGCTCTAGGCGGGCGTTATGATGAGATTGGTAAAGCTTTTGGACGAGCACGACCGGCTACTGGTTTTAGTATGGACTTAAGAGAGTTATCCAGATTAGTGGAGCCTAAAGCATATCCCAAAGGAATACGCGCACCTTTTCAGAAAAAAGATAAAGTCTTGGAGACTATGATCGAGCAGTTGCGTAAAGCTGGACAGATTGTTGTTATGGAATTACCAGGACAGAAAGGTGAATTCATGGATTGCGACAGACAGTTAGTATTGCATGATGGGCAATGGATAGTTGAAGAAATTTAACTTCTTAGAAACAGCATCTTTAAGATTAGAGATATGACTAAAAACGTTGTAGTTATTGGTACGCAGTGGGGTGATGAAGGAAAAGGAAAAATCGTCGATTGGCTGACAGATCATGCACAAGGTGTCGTGCGGTTTCAAGGAGGACATAATGCAGGTCATACATTAGTCATAGGCAATAAGAAAACCGTATTACATCTGATTCCATCGGGTATTCTGCGTGATAGTGTTATTTGTTATATTGGAAATGGTGTAGTAATCTCGCCGGAAGCATTGCTCAATGAGATTGACATGCTTGAGCAGAATGGCGTAGATGTCAGCGGGCGGCTACGAATTAGTGAAGCCTGTCCTTTAATCTTACCTTGTCACATTGCGTTAGATAATGCGCGTGAGGCTGCCAGAGGTATCGGGAAAATTGGTACCACGGGACGTGGTATTGGTCCAGCGTATGAAGATAAAGTCGCACGGCGTGCCATTCGTTTGCAAGATTTGTTTCATCGGGATCGTTTTGCTGCCAAGTTGGGCGAAATATTGGATTATCATAACTTTGTGCTAAAAAATTATTTTCATGCTCCTGTTATTGATTTTCAGAAAACGATGGATGACGCATTGGCGCAATCTGAGCGAATTAAACCGATGGTGGCCGATGTGCCGCAACTTTTATTTAACGCATATAAAGCAGGTAATAGTCTGTTATTTGAAGGTGCGCAGGGAGCATTGTTAGATATTGATCATGGTACATACCCATTTGTTACATCCAGTAACTGTGTGGCTGGTACAGCGGGACCAGGCAGTGGTGTTGGACCACAGATGTTGCATTATGTATTAGGGATTACTAAGGCATATACAACGCGAGTAGGCTCTGGTCCATTTCCAACTGAACTGGATAATGAAATCGGTAAGCATTTGGCTACACGAGGACATGAATTTGGATCGACAACAGGACGTCCTCGTCGTTGTGGCTGGTTTGATGCTGTTGCGTTAAAACGATCCATTCAAATTAATGGTGTTACTGGACTGTGCATTACTAAACTCGACGTATTGGATGGTGTAGAAAGCCTTAATCTGGGGATAGGCTACAAACTGAACGATGGTAATAATAGTACTATACTGCCGGTAGGTGCCGATGATTTGGATTGTTGTGAGCCGATTTATGAGGAAATACCGGGATGGTCAGAGAGTACGGCGGGAGTTAAGAATTTTGATCTGCTACCAATAGCGGCACAGAATTACCTGAAGCGTTTGGAAGAAATATGTGAAATACCGATTGATATGATTTCTACAGGACCGGACAGAGAAGATACTATCTTGCTGCGGCATCCCTTTGAATAGTTAATATCCATTGGTAGATAATTTACTTGCTGTGTGTAACATAATCTAAGGCGTAGGATTTTCTGTGAAGTCAATTTCGCAACATCCTTATCAGATACGTATGGTGAGGTGGCAGGATGAAGCATCCGTTTTGCGTATTATTAGAACAACGGTTTTTATTCATGAACAGCGAATTCCGGAAGATTTGGAGTGGGATGATTTTGATTTGGTCAGTATGCATGTGCTTGCACTAAATTCCGATGAACAACCTATTGGAACTGCAAGATTGTTACCGGATGGGCATATAGGGCGAATGGCAGTGTTAAAAGAATGGCGTGGCAAAGGATTGGGTACTGCTATGCTGCTAAGAATACTGGAGGAATTAAGAAACCGACGTATACAAAAAGCCATACTGAATGCACAAACTACCGCTATTAAATTCTATGAGAAATTTGGATTCCAGGTGTCAGGTAAAGAGTTTACGGAGGCAGAAATTCCTCATGTCAAAATGATTCTTTTATTATAGTGATGCAGTGACAGAATTAATTCAAATTATTTTCTTTCAGTTTTCCCCCATTCATTAGCTAATACATCAGTTGCATGCTTCCATCCCTCAACTGCTTGTTCCATTGAAATTCTAGCTTGTTCTGATTTTTTCCTGGCAACTTCTGCTTCTTGCTCGGCCGCAGATAATTTTTGTTTAATTGAAGCTAGTTTTTTTTCTGTGAAAGCCACATCTCTGGCTAAAGTTTCAGCCGATTGCTTGGCCTGTATCATTCGTTCATAAGCAATACTGGCGTTTTTCTGAAGATTTTCAATATCCTCGGCATGGGCAAATGTTAAGGGTGAAATACTTAGAAAAAAGATAAAGCAAATTTGAGTAAATAAATTCACGAGATTTAATATTTTTAGGTTGAAGAGGGTCATCATAGTTGTCTTTGAGGCTATTAATGTCATTTATCTTTATTTGTTTCTGAAGAAACTTGAATAGTTTTTTCTTTAAAGAAGGTATTTTAAATGTTTTTCACTAATCAAGGAGCAAGTTAAAGCAGATAAAACGAATATTTAGAATAAAATTATGCTAGTTTGGACGAGATATGGACTCATTTAGACCTGTATGTCAAATTTATAAATGAAATAGAAGTATTCATGAGAGTTGAAAGGAGTGAAGATGTTTATACAATTTGTGACTAAAGTAAGCTTGTTTCTTTTTTACAGTTTAGGGCTAGCTGTATTATCTTTACCAGTACATGCCAGTTGCCAGGGATGCTTATGCCCTGGAGATCCGTGTAATCTTTGTCCGTTACCTGCTATGCAGGATGCTCCATTAAAACTAAACGAACCTGAGTTGTGTGTCAAAATAAGAGAGAAAGTTCCACCAACTTCAGCACAACCTGGATCAAATGAGTATTTCCCGAGTTTGGATAAATCTATAATGGTATGCGTAAACGAAGGGGGAGATGTGATTAGAAATAAACAACGTAATGCAGAGTTCTCGTCAAGATTCTATTGCAAACCACCTAGTATTATGAAAAAGTAATAATGTATGGTATTAAATATCATTTATTTATTAAGCTTGTGATTAAAATTGAATAAATGATTCAATCAAAATTTGTACCTAATTAGAGTAACAGAAAATAGTTTCTCTAAATCAGATTGGAAGGAATGTTTCTCAGAAATTATTGAAGCAAGTCATGAAATTAGAAAATATAAACCCAAGTTTCGCGATTCAAAAAAATGATGTAAAGGGAAGCCGCGCCAATCCTGCGATCCGGTAGGATTGCGGTTATCAAGACACTCACCTATCGGGTGACGGAAGGATGCGGGACGATGAGA
>JAGNZK010000038.1 GCA_017984435.1 Nitrosomonas sp.
TATTTTATAACAACCAGAGACTGCATTCATACCTGGACTACAAAAGCCCAAACCAATATGAAGCAGAAGCAGCAAAATCGATAAAAGCAGCTTAACTGGGGTGTCCGGTTTTACTTGACCAGGTCAAACTCGGTAACGCTCTCGATTTCAAGCTCTTTGTACGATTAGATCGAAACTAATACAAATAATGAACGTCCGAGTATGGCACTTGGAGGCATAACGCCAGCCATGAAGTTGGCAGAAGCTTTTAAACTAAAATCCTCTACTGCAAGTTCCTGTTAAAAATGGAAGGATTACCAGATCAGTTGTAGGGGACCACTTCTATTCCAGTCTGCCGAAGCTGTTTCCATCACAACCTAAAGAATTAGATTGTTGGAAATGTTGTTTAGCATATGCAAAAAGACTAAATCGATTCTTAATTCCTAGCTTACTGAAAATAGAAGTTAAATGATTACGTAATGTATGTTCACTCATACATAACTTAGCAGCTATTTGTTTGTTTTGTTCGCCACCTACCCCATCTGAGAATGCTTTAAGAATCATACATTCTTTGCGAGTAAGCGTCGTGATTTTCTCTAGGTCTGCATCATGAGGTATTTTTCCTCGCATACGTGAATTTTGGAGAAATATGCGACCGGTAGTGATACGGTCAAGCCATAGTTCACCATCATGAATCTTCTCAATAGCTCTAAGTATTGTTTGCATTGATTCTTTCCTGTGCACTACACCACGCGCACCACTCAGTATCGCACGGTCAATTACTTCTTTATCATGTGTCTCAGTAAAAATAACAACACGTGTGCTCCCATTATTGGCGAAATCTGGGATAAAATTCACACAATCAATATCGTCTAAGTAAATGTTAAGTACAAGAATATCCGGTCGTTTTTCTATTACAATATGTTTAGCATCAGAGATATTCGTTGCTATACCAACAACCTCCATTCGTGGCTTCTCACTATCTATAAGTTTTTCCAATCCCCAAAGTACGATTTGTTGATCATCCACTAGTAAGACTCGAATAGGTTGCACATGCGATTGCTTAATGGAATTCATAGTCTGATCAATACCATAATATTGACAAAAACCAGATTCAAAATTTCTGTGAAACCTCTCAGTATTGCATTTATTAATACTGTAACCCAAAGCAGTAGCAATATTCATAGTACGCTGTACAATCAAATCAGTAGAATAAGTTGTAAAATAGATGCAAAGATTGGGATTATCAGTTTTTAAATTTAACTGCTGTACTAAATGGATGCCACTACAATCACTTAACTTCATATCCGTTAGAACAAGATCGGGTTTATCTTTTCCCACTCTAACTAAAGCTTCTTGCCCAGAAGTACAGACACCAGTAACATTATATTCCCACTCTTCCAGCATATCTTTCAGAGCCTTACCAGAAATATACTTATCTACAACTATTAGTACCTTGGTATCACCTACTCTTTTATGTGATATTCTTGCAAGTACACGTTCTGTTTTGCTGGTCATTTAATTTTTACCTCTAAACAGTTTTACTATATTTAATTTAACACACCGCATTTTCACTTGTTGCATTGATAATTACAATTTCAGGTTGATTCATTATAGAAAATTAGCTTTTTTTACAACGCCTTATAAAAGCATTGTAATGCAAAACGGCGCCATAACGAAAATTCTAATCTCTTCGGATTTAATTTCTTGCTCCTTGGGGCGTAAGCTAGTTGAAAACCAGTAGCTTGAAGAGCGTACTCAATACCTCGTTGCTTACAGCGGAGCGCTTTATTAAAACATTCGCTCCAAGACACAAAGAGCTAAACCCGAGAAGATTAAACCCTCTATCGAAATATAGTTTTCTTGCACTAAAATTAGCATCCTCATAAATTGGAGTATACCTAGAAAATCTAGTAAATCGCCCCTGGCAAAACACTGAAGCTCCTCAAAGGATTTTTTCACAAGCCGCCAAGGCTTATCGACACAAAATATTTATTACATGAAATCATAATGTTATGCAATTGGTACGTTATTATTATTGCATTCTTACCTTTAATAACATCGACAATATGCGGTACTAAATACTAAAGAAAAATAGTTTGCATGTAGATGCGCCAGCTCAAATATTCTTCTACAATCTTGTTTCCAAGTCATACCATGACGTTTCTTTAATATTCTCTGAGTTTGCCAAATATCAATCTCTTTTGTCGTTTAGAATAAATACACATGATATTTTTACAATCTCCACGCGTATGGCTCAAACTTTGACATTCCTGCATCTTTTATTCATCGTCTCATGGATTGAGACAAGAGCATTACAATACAACTATCATTACGATAAATCTTTGAAAATCACTCTGCAGAACATCATAAATAAAACATTCCGGCAGCAAGTTACGGAGTATTAACTGTAACCAAAAATAACTTCAACTACTTATCTTCATGAAGCTTAGTATATTCTGATCCTAATCCTTCACATAGCTGTACCTTTGTCTCATCTTCGTATTTGCCTACAGAACTGACAAAATATCTATCCCAAATCCTCACCCGATATTCACTGATTTCGGATTTTATTCTGGAAACTTTAAGCATTTTTGTGAATATTGAAGTGACATGGTCAAGTTGAACGTTAATCCTCCCATTTTTAACAGGAACTTGCAGTAGAGGATTTTAGTTTAAAAGCTTCTGCCAACTTCATGGCTGGCGTTATGCCTCCAAGTGCCATACTCGGACGTTCATTATTATAAATCCATAACCATTGTGTAGCGGTAATCTGTGCCTCTTCAATGGTCATAAATTCATTCACTCCAGCCATTCATGTCGAACGGTCCTGTTATAGCGTTCCACATAGGCATTTTGCTGTGGCTTTCCTGGCTGAATGTATTGGAGCTGGATACCTCGTTTCTCTACCCAGCAACAAAGCGTGGCACTGATATTTTCCGGCCCGTTATCACAACGTATATTCCTGGGTTTGCCGCGCCATTCGATAATCCGATCCAGAGCGCGCGTAACGCGCTCTGATGGAAGCGATACGTCCACTTCGATTTCCAACCCTTCACGATTGAAGTCATCCAGTACATTAAAATGTTCGAAATAACCTGCCATTGGAGAGTTGATCAGCCATGAAATCCATCGACCATGTGTCATTGGGCCGTTCTGGCACAGCCAATGGCTCGGGCTTCTCCCGTTTTAACCGCTTGCGCGGTTTAATTCGTAAATTTAATTCCAGCTCACGGTAAATACGATACACCCGTTTGTGATTCCATCCAAAACCCTTCACATTACCCAAATAAAGGAAACACAAACCAAAGCCCCTGCGCTTATGGCAAGCCGTCAAACGGAGTAACCAATCGGCAATTTCCTCGTTCTCTTCGTTGCGCATTGGCCGATAACGATAGCAGGTCTCAGAAATGCCAAATGTCGTACAGGCCAAAACGATACTAACGGACTTATCCTGTACTGCCAACTGTGCCATTACTCTGCGCTGTGAGGGCTTTACCACTTTTTTCCGAGCGGCTTCCTTCAACAGCTCATTTTGCATCTGGCTTTCCGCATACATCCGCTTTAACCGTTTGTTTTTCTCTGACATTGCTTTCATTTCTGAAAGCATCGCAACATCCATTCCGCCATACTTGCTACGCCATTTATAAAAACTTGCATTGCTCATTCCATACTCTCGGCATAAATCTGCCACAGGTATCCCTCCCTCAGCCTGCTTCAGTATCTGCATAATCTGCCTTTCCGTAAATCTTTCCTTCTCCATCAGTAAAATTCCTCTTCGTCTACGATAGAAAATTCTACTGCTTTACTCGGTTAATTTTTGGGGGGATTACCTTACAAAAAAGTGAGCAGTGTCTATTTCGTATCCGACGTCAGCTTAATGACATACTAATTCTTTTTATACCACTTTCCATTTTCTACAGTAATGTATTCTTCATATGAACTGACTATCAATTGCCAAAGTTTTTCATTCTTCGATTGAATTAAGGTGTGATAGTCATATCTTCCAGAATGTTTAGTATCGGACTGAAAATCATGATTGATAAAAAGGTAGGTGGGAGGTTTATTTTTGAATTCATGATAAAACCGCTCCCATTGAAAATCTAAATAATATTCTAATATCCACCCATTAGAACTTAATTCAGGCAAGCGGGATGCAAGCAGATACATTCGCGGGTTACCACCGACATACATGGTATCTCCTTCTTTCAGTACCTTAATTATATCGGCAACATCATCCTTGGCATAATCATAGCTAATTAACTTAGTATAATTTTGGGAACCAAAGCTATGATGCCAAAACGTATTAAATTGTTTGTGAAGGAAAAAATAGCAGATTGTAATGATCAGGAGCCCTTTTATTAGTTGTGTTGAAGGCTGCGTATATCGCAGCAAATGATACAAAATATAATCTAATCCCATCGCTGCAAATATACCAACTGGTAAGTACAAGAGTTGGAAGTGATATGACCACCATGAAGTTTTTTGCATTAATATGACTAAGAATCCTATAACACCCCAGGCTACAATTAAACTTAGAAAATGGGATTCCTTCTTAAGAAAGAAAAAAACACCAATAGAAGCAAGTATGAGCAATAAACTCATTTTTCGGAGAAACCATTTAATCGATGAGATTAATCTGTTCAGATCAACCTGGTCTTCAAGAGCAACTACACTTGTAGGTATTTTGAAAAAAATATCAAAGACTAAATTCTCGATCCGATGAATAAAGACATAAAATAAAAAGATTGATAGGGGTATTACAAATCCGACGATCATTGGAAGGATTTGTTTACTAATAATATATGTTACGTTCTTACTTTTTAGAGTAAAAATAAAATGAATCAGAAGAAAAGAAAAGATTATGGGACTAAAAACCAATTTGCTTAGTAAGACAATGCCTATCAAAATGCCTATTGCAAAATAAGTAACAAACAGGTTATTTTTATTTTCGGCTTTATATGCTTTATCCAATAACCAAACAATTAGAAACAAAGGGAAGATAATTATTGCTTCCAGTTGAGTCAGGTGAAAGGAAAGGGCGTTGCAGTAATATACTCCGACAATAAAGAAGGGTAGTAAGCTGTTAAAGTAATCAGAATGGAACAACGAATATTTTCTTATTACAAAAAATAAGGTCAGGGAAAACACTACCCAATAGCCTAATTCAAATATATGAATGCTGACATCGCTCCATCCAATAGTTTTTCCTGCTATTAAGTAAAATAAATAAATACCGGGTTGTTTATAATCAAAAATATCTTTGTATAATATTTTTCCGGAATCTAATAATTGGGCGATAACTACAAACAGAGATTGATCACCACCCAAGATTGTGGAGCTTTTTGTTATTCCTATGATTATTATGATGGATAACACAACCCATGCGGTGATAAGGGGCAGCTTGTCTTCGATATATTTAGTCATTGAATGGTGCAGTAGTAGAATCAAGTTACCAACAGTTTTTTATATATGTATGCAATCTTTAATTTCACTGAGAATACATTCTAGAAAAGATAAATTTAGGAAACCGGCTATTTTTCTACGTTAAAATTAAATCTAGAAATGAATTTGAATCTTATTTCTACTTTCTACTATTTTAATTAGCAATTCTTAGAAACAACTTCAGGATTAGGCCGGTTTTCACCGTTAATTCGATATAAATCTCAGGTCTTAGGAGGTTTGAAGTGATCTTAAGCTCTGACATGGGTAGTTAAATCAAGCTCAAGTGGTCTGTGAATTGCTTGATATTGATCATAAGCCTCATCGGGAGTTTTATTATCAAAACCTTGGTGAAGACGTTCCTGATTGCGCCAGTCAACCTATTGAATCAGATCCAGCTTTACCTTTCTTGAGTCACTGAATGCCTGGTATATAAGAGTTCATACGCCATAGCTGTTCAAAAAAATATTATCATGGTAACAACCTCTTCCATTCATACTGATCCGGAAATTGTGATGCTCCAGAACAGCTATCCATGCTTCGCTTATAAACTGCTTGGAAAAGCAACTCAGCCATCTGTTCAATGAGTCGCCATTTCCAGTTATTCGATTTTGCGGCACCACTTCAATTTTCGGAATATCGAAGAGTGCTATCAGTGAGTCATGGTTGCTTTACTTTACGAAGGTATGGCTTCACTGTTTTCCAACCCTGGGGATAAATCTTTTCAGCTTCCTCATTACTAACCGAGGGTACAATGATAACATCTTCGCCTTGCTGCCAATTTACAGGTGTTGCAACTTTATGTTTTGCGGTTAACTGCATGGAGTCGATTACTCGCAGAATCTCATTAAAATTACGACCGGTTGTCATGGGATAAGTCATCATGAGTTTGATGTTTTTATCGGGGCCTATTACAAATACGGAACGTACAGTGGCATTTGTCAATGCTGTCCGCCCTGCCGCCGAACCTGTTTCATCCGCGGGAAACATATTATAGAGCTTGGCCACATGAAGATCTGTATCTGCGATAACAGGATAGCGAATGGATGAACCGCCGACTTCTTCAACATCTTTCAGCCATTTTTCATGATCATTGAGCGGATCAATACTGAGTCCGATAATTTTCGTATTGCGTTTATCAAACTCAGATTGAATGCTCGCCATGTAGCCTAATTCTGTTGTACAAACAGGTGTAAAATCCTTAGGGTGTGAGAATAATACTGCCCACTTATCTCCAATCCAATCATGGAAATCAATCTTTCCTTGTGTGGTTTCTACCTGAAAATTAGGTGCCTGGTCATTAATGCGCAGTGACATAGATAACTCCTTAGTTCCTATTTTATTAAACGTATGTGTGAATACTCGTCAGGAATCTATCCTACCTAGCGGTCTCAATCCTGTTCGGTTTTCAAGATTTTTCCATCGGCATCCAATTCAAGCTCGAGTTTTTTTCCTTCCGTCTTGATTTCCACCTCGTAAGCAATAACCGTTCCATCCGGTTTCATCACCTTTTCCGCGTCTTCAATGGTCGCCTTCGGATATGCCTTGGAAATGGCTTGAACTATCGGCTCGGGCAGTGCCTTAACGTCCAGTGTTTCTTCCATTTGTAGAATCACTCCATCGGAATCATACAGAATTTCGTATTCTCTGCCATTTTCCTTGTATTCCACCTCATAAACGACCTTGCCTTCGACCATCTCCTTCTCGAATTCCACTTCCTGAGCATTGGGATGAGCCTTTTCAAAAGCATCGATTATCGCTTTGGGCACTTGCTGTTTGGTCAATTCTGTTTCACTCGCATTCGCCTGACCGAATGCTATCAAAAACGTAACCAATATCGTCGTAATCCAAAATTGTATTTTCATAAGATCTCCTTTGGTAACAAATATATACTAATTAAAATCCGTCGATTCACTTATATTTTCAGCATGTGTTCAAAAAACCGCTTCGCCTTCTATCTACTCTTTAGCTAAACGATTGTCAATTTTTCGAGATATCGTATTTAGTGATGACTAATTCCCTATTGCATCGACTGCCTCAAAACGTTTTTCAATGGCCTGCTAGAAGCTTAATGCTTCTTTGGTGTAAGCTTTAAGAGTTTTCCGTTTTCTTCATCCGTCAACAGATACAACGCGCCATCCGGGCCTTGTTCCACATCACGGAAACGTGTTGTGTGCATTAATAATTGTTCTTCACCGAGAATCTTTTTCCCATCCGTCGATAACCTGGATACATGTCTGCCTATTAATGCGCCCACAAACAGATTACCACGCCATCCCGGAAATTGGTCGCCGGTATAAAATGCCATGCCGGAAGGTGCAATAGAAGGTGTCCAATAATAGATAGGTTCTTCAAAACCCTGTTCCGCATGCTCATCTTTGATTGGCATCAAATTGTAATGACTGCCATAACTGGCCTTGGGCCAGCCATAATTTTTACCGGGTTGCGGGATATTGATTTCATCACCGCCTTTGGGGCCATGCTCATGAATCCATAGCTCGCCGGTTTTAGGGTGAATGGCGGCACCCTGAACACTGCGATGGCCATAAGACCAGATTTCCGGTTTTGCCTGCGAATTATTGACAAAGGGGTTATCACTAGGCACTGAACCATCAGAGCGGATGCGGATTACTTTGCCAAAATAATTGGACAACCGTTGGGCTTCCTCTAGATAGTCGCCGCGATCACCCAATGTAATAAAAAGATTACCGTCAGGTGCAAATACCAGACGTGAGCCAAAATGCACTGCGCCCTCCGTTTTGGGTAACTGACGGAAAATCACCTGTAGTTTTTCCAAACGCCCATCGATCAACTCAGCTCTGGCAACCGCAGTGCTGGCTTTGGATCCTTCTGGTTCGGCATAGGACAGATAAATCAATCGATTCCGGGAAAAAGCCGGATCCAGTGCGACATCCAATAAACCACCTTGCTGTTGTGCGAACACAGCGGGAACGCCTTTGATGGGTTCCGATACGCGACCATCCGGTGTGATGACGCGCAATTGACCGATACGTTCCGTGACCAGCAGGTTGCCATCCGGCATAAAAGCCATGCCCCAAGGAAACCTCAGGTCACTGGCGATTAATTTGATTTCAAATTCTGTCTGGATGCGCTGAGCTTGTGCCGCGGATGAAAAGAAATAACCGCTGCTTAACGAAACCAGCACAAGAAACATGAAAATTGGGAGCCTGCGGGTCATTTGTTTTTTCCTTCTAACGGATCTCAGAATATTAGCGTCAATGTATCATTACTGCTGGTTGGTCTCAATACTTGTTGAGAACCACCATGCAATATAAGTACGCAGTGACAGTCAATAGTGTGGTGCTCGTGCTTACACTGCGGCCGACATATCCATTTTCAAAGTACCGTTCCGTCCAGAGATGGTTGACCGGCATCCAACCGCAGGATGTTTTCAGTGGTAACACGGGCAATCTCACTGAGGGCTTCCCGTGTGAGAAAGGCTTGGTGTGAGGTAACGAGCACATTGGGAAAAGTGAGCAGGAGGTTAAGTTTATCGTCTTGCAGGAGATTCTCGGAGTGATCTTCAAAGAAAATACCTTCCTCTTCTTCATAAACATCCAGCGCGACGCCGCCGAGATGGCCGGTTTTGAGTGCATCGAGGAGCGCGGTGGTATCGATGAGTTTGCCGCGGCTGGTATTAATAAGGTAGGCGCCACGTTTCATTTGCCGGATGGTGTCTTGGTGAAGGAAATGGAAGGTCTCTGGCGTGAGCGGAAGGTGTAGGGAAATAATGTCGCTGTTTTGTAGTAAAGCGGACAGCGATGTGTATTCAATGGCATGCTGGATGGCCCAATCTGCAGCAGGCACAAGGTCGTAGGTGGTGACGCGACAACCGAAGCCGCGGAAGATTTGAGCAGCGATGCGCCCGATCTTGCCCGTGCCCACAATACCTACGGTCTTGCCGGCGAGGTCGAAGCCGACGAGTCCATTGAGCGAAAAGTTATGTTCGCGAACGCGGTTATATGCGCGGTGGATGTGGCGGTTAAGCGTGAGCAGGAGGCCGATGGCGTGTTCCGCAACAGCGTGTGGCGAGTAAGCGGGCACACGCACGACGGCGAGCCCGAATTCCCTAGCAGCATTAAGATCGACATTGTTGAAACCGGCACAGCGCAAGGCGATGAGCTTCACGCCACCTTGGGCAAGTTCGGCGATACAGGCGCGATCTATGCGGTCGTTTACAAAGACGCACACCGCAAGCATTCCGGCGGCAGTGGTGGCCGTTTGCGCATCAAGGCGGAATTCATGGAATTGCCAAGCGATATACTCGCGGTTCAAGGCGTGGTCGAAGTATTCGCGGTCGTAAGGTTTGGCGTCGTAAAGTGCGGCGGTGATCATAGTTTGGGTTTACCGAAGTATTTAATTAAATTTCATTAATTTACAAGGGAATAATGAGTGAAAAGCTTGTCGGATTTCTGCGCCGGATAGTCAGTTCCGCTGAAATCTGTTCACTCAGCAATTGAACTAGTTGTAAACCCAACGATGGAGCATTTTCGATATCAAATTCTTCCGATATGCCGATGCCATCATCCGTAACGAGTACCTGTAGTTTTTTGGCTGTTAGATATTTCAAGCTGATATTGATATTTCCGGTGCAATTTTCACTGAATGCATATTTTATAGCATTGGTGCATAGCTCATTCAAAATGAGTCCCAGCGGGATACTCGTGTCAATGGATAGAAGTACCTGATCCGTATCAATATTGATTTGTACTCTGGAAGAATCCAAGGCATAGGAAGCCGACAGGTTGCTGACCAGACTTTGTACAACGCTGGAAAAGTCAACATGGGAAAAATCTGATGATTCATACAGGATCTGATGAATCATTGCCATGGATTTTACCCTGTTTTGACTTTCTTTCAGTATCGATACGACTGTGCTATTCAGCAGCATACCGGACTGCATACCGAGCAGGCTATCGATGATCTGCAGGTTGTTTTTGACCCGATGATGTATTTCCGATAACAGTAAATCTTTTTCTTTTAGTGCTGCTTTGAGCTGTTCCTCCTGATATTTCCGTTCCGTGATGTCAATCACGGAAGCCAATACCATAAAGCCCTGTGGTGTTTGTGTCGGATTCAGACCCACTTCGACCGGGAATTCTTTGCCATCCTTGTGCAAACCATAAAGATCTCTGCCATGACCCATGGCGCGCGCACTGGGATGTTTCAGATAATTTTTTCTGAGTTCCGGGTGATGCGCACGGTGCGATTCCGGTATTAGAATATCAATGGATTGACCAATCAATTCTTCACGTGAATAACCAAACAATGTCTCGGTTGTGGTATTCACCATCACAATGGCTCCCTGATGATTGGTCATAATCATACCATTGGGAGATGCCTCCACGGCGAGACGTATCATTTCCTCGGCATACTTGCGGTCGGTAATATCGACTATGGCAGCCAGCACAAAAATGCCATGTTCGGTTTCGATCGGGTTCAAACCGACTTCGACCGGAAATTCTTGCCCGTTCTTGTGCAGGCCGTAGAGATCTCTTCCATGACCCATAAGGCGGGTTTTTGATTCGCCGATGTAGGTTTGCCGGTAGTCAGGATGCTGATGACGGAATCGTTCGGGTACAAGCATTTCAAGCGGACTGCCAATGAGTTCTTGCCTTGAATAACCGAAAAGTTTCTCTGTCATGGAATTGACCATGACAATTCTCCCATCTTGACTCATCATGACCATACCGCTGGGTGAAGCTTCTACAGCGAGGTACATCATTTCTCTGGTGTTGCTGAAGCTTTCTAATTGAGTGCGTGACATGGTTATTTAATCTTTTGTACTTTTATAAAATAGTCACGGGAAAATTACTTAGAGCTTCAAGGTTTCCAGGTGAATGGGTAATTGCCTGATTAAATCAGGTATCTGCTGCGGCGTTACTGGTTTGCTGAGCAAATAGCCTTGCAGTTCGTCACACCCTAAATTAGTCAGGAAGTTGGCCTGATCTAATGTTTCAATACCTTCAGCAATGACTCGGAGATTAAGCTTTTGTGCCAATGCCAGTATAGCTGCCGCAATAGCGCAATCATTATTATCGTAGGGTATGCCTTTGACAAAGCTTTGATCGATTTTCAAGCGTTTTATTGGGAGATTCTTTAATGAACTCAGACACGAGTAACTGGTACCAAAGTCATCAATGGAAATGGGTATACCCAGACTCTCCAATTGTTCCAGGCAGTTGATATGAATTAATTCACCTTGCAGGCAGGATTCTGTGACTTCCAACTCGAGTAAGTGTGCAGGCAAAGAATATTGCTGCAATAATTCAGCAATAAATTGCTGCAAGTTTTTATCTGAAAGCTGCCGTATGGATATATTGACCGCAATACGCAGATCACAAAAACCATCCGCTCGCCATTGATTGAGCTGCCTGCAAGCTTCTGTCAGAATCCAATTACCCATCTCAACAATAAGTCGGCTGGTTTCGGCGATCGGAATAATCTCAGCGGGGGATAAAAGGCCTTTAACAGGATGCTGCCAACGGATGAGCGCTTCAACACCGGTTATTTTTCTTTTCGCTGGAGAAAATTGCGGCTGATAGTAAAGCAAAAATTGATTCTTTGCCAAAGCATGGTAGAGCTCGCGTTCTCTCGTCAGATGATGCACTGCTTTTTGTGTTAACGAAGGATGGTAAAAAGCGTAGTTGTTGCGGCCTTTGTTCTTCGCCTCATACATTGCAGTATCCGCCATCTGCACTAATTCGTCGGGATGAATAGAATGATCCGGGTGAACACTGATACCGATGCTACATGATGGCACGATTTCCATATTCTCAATGATTACCGCAGGGCTGGAAAGATTTTCCAGTATTTTCTCAGCAACGGTTCCAAGGGCGTCATAGGATTCCGCATTCGTGACAATGACAATAAACTCATCACCACTCAATCTTCCAAGGGTGTCGCTTTGGCGCAGTACCGCAAGCATTCTCTGGGAAGCGAGATATAACAGGGTGTCGCCGTTATTATGCCCCAGCGTATCATTGACCCTCTTAAAATTATCCAGATCGATAAATAAGACACCTAAGATCGAGCATTCCCGCGCTGCTTTTGCCAGCGCCTGCTTAAGCCGATCCATGATCAACATACGATTAGGCAGATTGGTCAGACTATCGTAATAAGCAATATGGGATAGCTGCTTCTCTGTTTCCCGGATGGTCGTGATATCGGAGATCATCACAACAAACTGTTGTTCCGTATCCGCTTCGGCTGGAATGAGACCAATATTCAGCCAGGCATTCATCCTTTCCTTATTTTTCTTAAACGTAGTGACTTCGCCTTGCCAATGACCATGGTTATTGCAAGCCTGCCATATCGTGTCATAGATATCTTCATTCAGAAAATGCCGGGTTAAGAACGGCAATTCCTCACGTTCCAAATCTTCCTGCTGAAACTCGGTGATTTGATAGAAGGCACTGTTGGCGTAATCAAAGCGCTTGTCCTTGTTAAGGATGATAATACCTTCCGCTGCGCATTCAAAAACAGTGGCTGCTTGTGCTAGTTGATCTCTTGCGCGTCGGTTCTCGGTTGTTTCCTGTAAAACACCGACGATCTGATGTTTGCCCTGATTACTGTTGCTAAATGATTTGCCATACAGTTTGTACCAATAATCTTTATCTGTGCCGGAATTAACACGAAACTCTATTTCTGCAACAGTACCTTTTTCACTACGCAATCGATTGATAAAAGCAGATACTTTGGATTGGTCATTTTCATGGATGACGTGAAAGAAGCTTTTCCAGTCAGGTATCGGCCGCAGGTTTCCTTGCGGGCTTTTGCCCATAAATACTTCATGAGAATCTTGGGTGATTTCCCAAGTACCCAGACGTGCAGCCTCCAGCGCAAGACGAAAATGCTGCTCATTCTTTTTCAGCAGAATATCGCTTGCATAGCGTTCCAGACTGACCTGAATGATGATGTGCAATTCTCTGTCAGAGAATGGTTTTAATAAGTAGCCATAGGGTTTGGTGGTTTTCGCCCGGAACAGGGTTTTTTCTTCAGAATAAGCGGTTAAATAAATAATTGGAACACTATATATTTTTTGCAGCATGGCTGCCGCTTCAACACCATCGATGTCGCCTTGTATATGGATGTCCATCAATACAATGTTGGGTAACTCCTGATTCACCAATGCGAGCGCCTTATTCCCACTGGCAGCCATTCCTGTTACTTGGTAACCTAACTTGGTCAAGCGCCTTTTCAGATCAAGCGCGACTATTTTTTCATCTTCAACGATCAGTATCTTGATGTATCCACTCATCATCACTTCTACCTTCAGAGGGTAATTAACATTGAAAAATCATAATTCCAAAGCGGTGCTTTTTATTTCAATTAGGCTCTTATCAAGGGGATTTGCGAAAAATCCTGAGATTTAACTTTATTGATACGAGCAAACAATCTACATGAGTGCGAGTGTTTAACATTTCAAAGCGTTACGAAGAATCAATGATGGAAGAGCGTGGAAATTAACATAAAAGAAGAATACATTAACATCAGTATTGTCCTACATATCAGTAAGAAGACTTGATTTTATTGTATTCAGATACTTAAGAGTTTTTTGATTCATCCTGTTTGTTATTTCGAACGTAGTGAGGAGCGTCCGGGAATTAACGATAGATTTTTCGTTGTGCGTGGTCGGTTATATTTGGGAACGTGGAGTGTATATGTTTTAATCTCCGCGGTTTCAATTCCCCATTCCTTGGGGCGAAAGCTAATTGAAAACCAGCAGATTGAGAAGCGCAGTTAATACCTCGCTGCTTGCGGCGGGGTGCTTGATTTGATAAAGAAGTCATGCGCAAGGTTTTCACACGATCACATGAGAGTGCATAGGTAAGATGACAGTGAGTTTATTCGAAGAAACGGAGCTATCTCAAAGAGGGCGCGAGGAGCTATGTGCCGGGGCGGTGATATTGCGAGGCTTTGCATTACCCGATGAAACTGCTGTCTTTGACGCATTGGGACATATTACGAGTGCAGCGCCATTTCGGTACATGATGACTCCCGGCGGATTTCGTATGTCGGTCGCGATGACAAATTGCGGTTCCTATGGATGGGTGACGGATTACACCGGTTATCGATATGATGCAGCCGATCCGGAAAGTGGCAAACCATGGCCGAATATGCCGGATGTATTTTTGAAGTTGGCACTGAATGCCGCAGTAGATGCCGGTTTTGAAAATTTCACGCCAGATGCGTGCCTGATCAATCGGTATCAGCCAGGCGCGCGACTGTCATTGCATCAGGACAAGAACGAACATGACTTTGATGCGCCTATCGTTTCAGTTTCACTGGGAATTCCGGCCATTTTTTTATGGGGTGGCTTGCGTCGCTGCGATAGAGCAGCACGAAAACCTTTGATGCACGGAGATGTAGTGGTATGGGGTGGAGCGGCGAGACTACGCTATCATGGTGTGCTGCCGGTCAAAATGGGGTATCATTCGCTGACGGGATCTAATAGGATTAATCTTACTTTTAGAAAGGTGATCTAATGCAGCAGTCTCCGGGGAAATGAGCGATTAAAAATATTATCCATTCAGAGAAAGTCAATATTACACTGTATGCCCAGCATCACTGGGCATACAGTGTCTTTGAACACAAGTTATCATACCGCTTGCAAGTGATACGTTAGAAATGAAAGCAGCATTGAATGGTCACATTCTTATTGAAAGATACTTCTGGTTTTTAATAGACTTCCAGTTTTTACCTGACAAGATGTACAAAAAGGAAATGGCATGTTGCCACATTTAACATTCTCTCGTTGGATAGGTGTATTTGCGTTAGTGAGGCAATTTAAAGCAATGGCTGTCAGCAATATGTTTGCTATTCGATTTGAGAAAGCATTATTACAAGCTTATTCGTCCGGGAGGCGAGGTTGTAACGACTGGATTCAGGCGATGTTACTAATGCCGATTTTGTTGATAACAGGTTGTGCCATGGGGCCTGATTATTTACGACCTCGTGTCGATACTGCCGAACAGTTTCGTATCACCCAGACGGAAGGGCAGTCCATCGCTAATCTCCCTTGGTGGGAGTTGCTGCGTGATGAAGAGTTGCAGCGCCTGATCAATCAGGCTTTGCTGGAGAACAGGAATCTCAAGCAAGCATTGGCCAGCGTAGACGAATTCCAGGCACGTTCACGCATTGCATTTATGGATTTTGTGCCTAATATGGATGCTGATGCTAACGCGCCGGCGTTTGGCACAATGAGCGGATTTGGAATTCCCGGATTTCCAACGCCTTTCAATTATTTTGGGCGAACAACCCTGAACTGGGAAATCGATATTTGGGGCAGGATTCGCCGCTCTAACGAGGCCGCCCGAGCCGATTTGATGGCGCGCGAGGAGAATCGCCGTGCGATCATTTTGACGCTCATCAGTGCAGTGGCGCAGTCCTATTTTGATCTGTTGCAATTTGATGTGCAATTGGATATTGCGCATCGTGCACTATCTTCGTGGCAAGAATCAGTCAATATTTCGCGAGCGCAATTACAAGGCGGCATCATTTCCCGTCTTGATCTGGACCAGTTCGAAGCGGAACATGCGAATGCGGCTGCGCGAGTGGCTGAGCTTGAGCGGAAAATAGTTCAGAAAGAAAATGAACTCAGTGTATTGATAGGCAGAAATCCGGCATCGATAGTACGCGGGCACTCACTGACCGAACAACTGATTCCGCCTGAAGTACCGGCAGGTTTGCCTTCTGAGCTGTTGCAGCGGCGCCCGGATATTCTTCAGGCTGAACAAGCCTTGACAGCTGCTACCGCCAGAATCGGCATGACTAAAGCAGCGCGCTTTCCCAGACTTTCGATTACCGGTTTTCTCGGTGTGGCTAGTCCGGCTTTATCCAATTTGCTACTGTCCGGTAGTGAGTTTGGCGTAGGGGGGCTGGGCCTGGCAGGCCCATTATTGAATGCGCAAAGCTTGGGTTTTGAACAACGCGCGGCGGAAGCGCAGGCAAGACAAGCATTGGCACAATACGAACAAACTATCCTGGTAGCATTCAAGGAGGTTGAAGATGCGCTGGTGGCTATTCGTACTGTCGACGATCAGCTCAAAGCGCAACAAAAACAAGTCGAAGCGCTTCACTCGGCCTTACGCGTGGCAAATCTTCGTTACGAAGGAGGCATTACCAGCTACGTGGATGTGTTGCTGGCTAAACGCAATTTATTTGATGCTGAATTTTCTTTCAGTGCGACGCAGCGTTTTCATTTGGTATCTATCGTTCAGCTCTATAAGGCTTTAGGGGGGGGATGGACACCGAATTAATGGTTAATGCGTCGTTTCGACCTTTACAAATGGAAAGAAAAAGCAGCGATAAAGGTGCAGAGCAAAGTTATACTGAGTTAGAAATCAGATACTCATCAACAGGGAGATCATCTTGAATCAATATCAGATTGCTGTCGTCGTCGGTAGTCTTCGTAAGGATTCATTTAACGGTAAGCTGGCGAATGCCATTGTGAAACTGGCACCCTCTGGGTTTTCATTCAAACACGTTCAGATCGGTGATTTACCGCTCTATAACCAGGACGATGATACCGATCCGGCCGAAGTCGTTAAACGTTTGAAAGCTGACATCGTGGCATCTCATGGGCTTCTGTTCGTCACACCGGAATACAATCGCTCGATACCTGGCGTGCTTAAAAACGCACTCGACCATGTTTCACGGCCTTATGGTCAAAATGTGTGGGTGGGTAAGCCTGCCGGTATTTTGGGTGTTTCAGTAGGTGCGAATGGTACCGCGATGGCGCAACAGCATTTGCGCAATGTGCTTGCGTACTTGGATGTGCCGACACTGGGTCAGCCTGAAGCATTTATCCAGGTAAAAGATGGGTTGTTTGATGCAGACGGAAATATTGGTGCAGGCAGTAAGAATTTCCTGCAAAACTGGATGAATCGTTATGTTGCCTGGGTAAGCAGACATGTTTGCTGATATACGATATCGTAATTTTTAAGAACTATCTAACTTATTACTGAATGACTAATATTAATTACTTCGCTAAGTTAACCCGGCAGATGGGAATAACCATTGTTTGCATAAGCATCGGACTATGCTTGATTATGCTTGCCGGTTGTTCAAATCAGCCTGAGAATCCTGCTCCACCGGCTCCGCAAGTGGAGATCATTACGGTGACAGCGCAAACAGTTCAGGATGAGCCGGAATTTATTGGACAAACGGAAGCTTTTCGTCCAGTGGAGATTCGCGCGCAAGTCAGTGGGATCATTAAGAAAGTCTTTTTTACCGAAGGCCGGAATGTTAAGAAAGGGAATCAGCTCTACCTTATTGATCCTGTACCATTTAAAGCAATTTATCTCAGCAGTAAAGCCAAGGTGGCCCAGGCTCAGGCACGGCTTGACTTAGCCAAGCAGGATGTGGCGCGCGTGCGTCCGCTGCTTGAGCAGCAAGCGGTCAGTAAGAAGAATGTTGATGATGCGCAAGCAGAGTTGTTGGGTGCTAAAGCAACACTGGAAGCGGCACAAAATGATCTGATTAAAGCCAAATTTGATCTGGATAACACGTTGATTACTGCGCCTGTGAATGGCCGGATCGGTCGCAGTCATTTCTATGAAGGCCGATTGATTTCCGCTCAGACCACTCTTCTGGCGACTATCGATCAACTGGATCCGATGTATGTCAATGTGAGTGTCCCTGAAAGCTATTTGCTGCGCCGCCGCCGCGAGCTTGCCGAACATAAGGTCGAGAGACCGGATATTTTTCAGCTACGTGGTGTAATGACTTTTTCGGATGGCAGCGTGTATCCGACAGAGGGGGTATTGGACTTTGCGGATGTTGCTTTGCGACCTGAAACCGGCACGCTGCAGGGGCGATTTGTATTTCCTAATCCGGAAGGCGGTTTTTCTCCCGGGCAGTCCTACTTCTATCCCGGGCAGTTCGTAAAGATACGTATCAAAGGGTATACTCGCACCGGCGCTATTTTGATTCCTCAACGTGCTGTCCAGCAAGGACCCAGCGGTTCTTTTGTGTATGTGATTGACAGGGAAGAGAAAGCGGAGCTGCGAGCGATCCGAGCCAGTATGTGGCGTGGTAAAGAATGGTTGATCGAAGACGGTTTACAACCAGGGGAACGCGTCGTCGTGGAAGGGTTCTACCGCATCCTGCCAGGCATTCAAGTCAATGCCATCCCCTATCAGAGAGAGAAGGTCCCCATAGCCCATCCCGAGGAACAAACGATGCGGGATGCGCCATGAACTCGCATTTCTTCATTGATCGGCCCATTTTTGCATCGGTGCTGTCCATTATCATTGTCGTCATTGGTCTGGTTGCTTTGGAAAAGTTGCCGGTTGCGCAATTTCCGCAAATTACGCCTCCCATGGTGCAGATCGATGCGGATTACCCCGGTGCCAGTGCAGAAGTCGTAGCGGAAGCTGTCGCGCGTCCTATTGAGGTGCAACTTCCCGGTATCGATAACCTGCTGTACTACGAATCGACCAGCACGAACGATGGGCATATGACCATGAAGCTCACGTTTGAAATTGGTACCGATGTGGATATTGCGCAAGTCCAGACGCAGAACCGGCAACGCCTTGCCGAACCGCAACTGCCTGACGAAGTAGTGCGACAAGGGATTACCGTCAAAAAGACATCGCCCGATTTATTGGCGGTCGTTGCGTTGAGTTCGACCGATCCGAAGCATGATACGGTTTTTCTGTCGAATTACGCGTTACTGCGCATTCTCGACAGCGTCAAGCGACTTCCCGGTGTCGGTGATGCGATCATCTTTGGTGGGCAAAATTATTCCATGCGGCTAATCCTCGATCCTATCCGTATGGCGCAGCTCAATATTACGCCAACCGAAATTGCGGCGGTCGTGCGCGAGCAGAATCGTGATTTTCCGGCCGGCAGGATTGGTCGAGAGCCGACGCCCAGCGGTACGGAACTGACCATTCCGGTCATTACCCGCGGACGGATGAGTGAGGTTAGGGAATTTGAAGACATGATTATTCGCGCTTATCCGGACGGTTCCATGGTGCGAATGCGCGATGTTGCACGCGTGGAACTGGGTGCTCAATCCTACGATCTACAAGGTCGCTGGAATGGGAAGCCCAATACCTTTCTGCTGACTTTCCTGGCACCGGGAGCGAATGCACTCGACACGGTTCGTCGTGTGCGCGAGGAAATGGATAAGTTGACCAAGAGTTTTCCGGCGGGTGTGTCTTACGATATTCCTTACGATACCACTTCGTTCATCGATGTTTCCATCCGCGAAGTGGTGAAGACGCTTGGCGAAGCAATGCTATTGGTGATTCTGGTCGTCTTTCTGTTTTTGCAAAGCTGGCGTGCGACGCTTATTCCGGCTATCGCCGTGCCTATTTCGTTGATCGGAACGCTTGCCGGCATGGAAGCGTTGGGGTTCTCGATCAATACACTGACGCTTTTCGGTATGGTTTTGGCTATTGGTATCGTGGTGGACGATGCGATTGTGGTGGTGGAGAATGTCGAGCGGCATATGGCCGATGGACTTTCGCCCAGAGATGCGGCAAAGCAGGCGATGAGTGAAGTGACCGGGCCGGTAATTGCGATTGTTTTGGTGCTGGCAGCGGTGTTTGTACCCGTCGCTTTTTTGGGGGGAATTACCGGTGAATTGTACAAACAATTTGCCATCACGATTGCGTTGTCCGTGGCTATTTCCGGATTTGTGGCGCTGACGCTCAGCCCAGCTTTGTGTGCCTTGGTGCTCAAACCGAATCATGGTTCTCCTAAGCGTTTTTGGGTACTGTTTAATCGGTCATTTGATTGGGCGCAAGCACGCTATGTCGGAACAGTTGGGGTCGTTATCAGACGATCGGTGATAGCGCTGACGATCTTCTTGGCGTTGATATTGTTGATCTTTGGTTTATTCAAGACGATTCCAGGAAGTTTCCTGCCGGAAGAGGATCAGGGATATTTCATTACGGTCGTGCAATTACCGGATGGCGCATCCATGACGCGCACCATTGAAGTTTTAGAGAAGATCGAAGGATACTTTCAATCGATTCCTGCCGTCCATTCCACGGACACTTTAGCCGGTCAGAATTTTGTTTTCGGTACGCGCGGCACGAATCAAGCGACGATGTTTGTCCCGTTACATCATTGGGATGATCGCAAGAATGTCAATGAACAAGTACCTAGCCTTATCGCGAGTGCTTTCCAGGAGTTTGCCAAAATTCCGGAGGCGTTGATTCTAGCTTTTAATGCACCCTCGATCCCTGGTTTGGGTTCCACCGGTGGTTTCTCAGCACAATTGCAAGATCCCGGTGGCGGTGATTTTGCCGAATTTGCCGCCGTCGCTCAGGAGTTTGTCGTCAAAGCGATGGAACATCCTGCCATTGCAGTCGCCAGTACTAATTTCCGTGTCAGCGCTCCTAGACTGTATGCGCAAGTCGATCGGGATCGGGCTAAAGCATTGGGTGTACCGATTTCTGAAGTGTTTGATACCATGCAAGCTTACTTTGGTAATCTGTATGTCAACGATTTTGTGAAGTTTGGTCGTATCTACCGAGTACAGACGGAAGCATTGCCGGAATACCGCTCCAATCCGGATGATATCAGCAAAATCTATGTGCGTGCCCAAACGGGTACCACACCTACCATGATTCCATTGGATTCCGTGGTGACTACTGAATTTAATAGCGGTCCGGATCCAGTGACCCATTTCAACGGATTCAATTCCGCGCTCATTCTGGGTGGCGCGGCGCCTGGCTATAGTTCTGGGCAAGCGCTTGAAGCATTGCAACAAGTCGCCGATGAAATTCTGACCCCTAAAGGTTATTCGATCGATTGGAGCGGTATATCGTTGCAAGAGCGTAAGGCGAGCGGGCAGTCCACTTATGTATTCGCTTTTGCTTTACTGATGGTGTTTCTGGTATTGGCGGCTTTGTACGAAAGCTGGTCGATCCCATTTGCAGTTATTCTTGCGATCCCATTTGGCATTCTAGGCGCTTTCCTGGCCATTTGGATACAAGATATGACCAATGATATTTATTTCCAAATCGGCCTGGTGACGTTGATTGGGTTGGCAGCTAAAAATGCTATTCTGATCGTCGAGTTTGCCAATCAGAGAGTTGAAGCAGGCATGTCACTCACCGAAGCAGCACTGGATGCAGCACGTCTTCGTTTTCGGCCTATCATCATGACATCCCTGGCTTTTATTCTGGGTGTGCTTCCCCTTGTGATGGCGTCCGGTGCCGGTGCAGCTAGTCGAAATTCTATCGGCACTGGGGTATTTGGAGGGATGTTGGCAGCTACATTTCTAGCCATTTTTTTTGTACCGCTGTTTTTTGTGTTGATTGGTAAAATTACGCAACGCGCCGGATATACTCCGCATGAGACCAAACCAGAAGAAAAGGAGGCTACCTCTGCTACAAAAGAAGAATTGTAGCGAATACTCAAATAATAATTGCATCCCACAATGCACTAAATAGTTTTGCAAGCAGAATTGTGTGAACTTATTGCTGTTATCCATGGCTAATTTACAGCGGTAATGTTAACTAATACCCAGACTCAACATTGTGAAGGAGTGCACTATGAGTGACAAAAAAAAATTGACTACCAATGCCGGATGTCCGGTCGCCCACAATCAGAACGTGATGACAGCCGGGCCGCGTGGTCCACAATTGTTACAGGATGTCTGGTTTCTTGAAAAACTTGCGCACTTTGATCGTGAAGTGATTCCTGAACGGCGCATGCACGCCAAAGGTTCCGGTGCCTATGGCACCTTTACGGTCACGCAGGATATTACCCAGTACACACGTGCGAAGATTTTTTCGACAATTGGTAAGAAAACCGATTTATTTGCACGCTTTACCACCGTGGCCGGTGAGCGTGGTGCAGCCGATGCAGAACGGGATATCCGCGGTTTTGCATTGAAATTCTATACTGAGGAAGGTAATTGGGATCTGGTGGGTAATAACACGCCGGTGTTTTTTCTGCGTGATCCATTAAAATTTCCAGATTTGAATCATGCCGTAAAACGAGATCCGCGTACCAACATGCGCAGTGCGAAAAATAACTGGGATTTTTGGACATCGCTGCCGGAAGCATTGCACCAAATTACTATTGTTATGAGCGAGCGCGGTATTCCGGCCACATATCGTCATATGCACGGTTTTGGCAGCCATACTTTCAGTTTTATTAATGCCCAGAATGTGCGCTACTGGGTCAAGTTTCATCTGAAATCTCAGCAAGGCATTCGTAATCTGACCGATGCGGAGGCTGAAGCGATGATTGGGAAAGATCGTGAAAGCCATCAACGTGATTTGTATGAGAGCTTGGAAAAAGGCGATTTTCCCAAGTGGACACTGTATGTGCAGATCATGCCGGAAGCAGATGCCGCTAAAGTTTCCTATCATCCGTTTGATCTCACCAAAATATGGCCACACCGAGATTACCCGCTGATCGAAGTCGGTGTCATGGAACTGAATCGTAACCCTGAGAATTTTTTCGCAGAAGTGGAGCAATCGGCTTTCAATCCTGCCAATATCGTTCCAGGCATTGGTTTTTCACCGGATAAGATGTTGCAGGGACGATTGTTTTCATATGGTGATGCCCAACGTTACCGCTTGGGTGTGAATCATCATTTGATTCCGGTCAATGCGCCACGTTGTCCAGCGCACAGCTATCATCGCGATGGTGCGATGCGCGTGGATGGCAACTTCGGCAGTACACTCAGCTATGAGCCGAATAGTCGGGGTGAATGGCAGGAACAGCCGGATTTTGCGGAGCCACCGTTGAGTTTGGAGCATGCGGCTGCGCATTGGAATCACCGTGAGGATACGGATTATTACTCTCAACCAGGTGCGCTGTTCCGTTTAATGACGACAGCGCAACAGCAGATTTTATTTGAAAATACCGCACGTTCCATGAAGAGTGTGCCACGGGAAATTCAACTTCGTCACATCAGTAATTGCCTTAAAGCTGATTCAGCTTATGGTGCTGGTATTGCAAAAGCGTTGGGAATTCTATTGAGTGAAGTTCCGGGATAAATAATCCGATATTGCAGTAGGTTAGTGCTAGGATCTTTGTAGGTTTGAATTCCCCGCTGTTTGCTGCGGGGAATTATATAAAATGCCCTGAGAATGGTATCAGACTTGTGAATTCTCACCGCCATGTCCTGACGGATTGGTAAACTGGTCATTCAATGCTTGAATGTAATCGTTGGCTTCATTGATAATTTCATCAATAATTTGCTGTGTTACTTCATTCCAACCAGCCGGGTTTTGTAGAAACATTGGACGATAAGCTGCGGTACTTTTATTGAATGCTCGCATGTATTGTTTGTATATTTCGTGATCATTGCCAATTTCATTCGCCAATTTTCTCAATAGGTTATTGGCAACAGCACGGCGGATAGAGAAGTGGATATAGATAATGCTAATCACTAAGAATGAGGCTATGGCCAATGCGGAAGTTTCACCTTGTATGAGTTCATCCGGGAATGTTTTAAGCAGACCCCAGGATTCATTCATAGTTAAGGCTATACCCGCTAGTACAGCCAGAGTGCCAAATGCTAAGCCATCAAACAGGATGACTTTGCTTTTCCATTTTTTTAACATATCAGAAAGTTTGTTGACAATCTGATTCCTGATGTCTTTGGCGGTTTGTTCCAGTTTACCGACGATACGATACGAGCGTTCTACTTCAATTTGACGCATTCGTGCATTAATATCGGCCATATCTTCTTCACGTTTTTTCTCAAAACGTGCTTTGACATGCGGATTTGCGATCGGAACGGCAGCGCTTGGGTTATAAATCCGATAGAATCGTCCGGTAACTAAACCTACCTCAGCTAACGAGCGTTGCCAGGCTGAAACAACTTCTTCAGGATTATCTTCCTGTGCTGTGACATCAATCTGATTCAGAATGTAAAGAAATTTATTGGCATCTGCTCTATTAACACTGGCCGATACCAAATAAGCTAAAGTATCTTGCATGGCTTTCGGTTCTGGGTGGCGTGCATCAAAAAACACTAGAACAAGATCCGATAAATTAATGATGTGTTGAGTTAAACGTAATGTAGATGCACGTTGATTATCTGCATCAAAGCCTGGAGAATCGATCAGGATTTTTCCACGAATGTTTTCAGACGGGCAAGTTTTCAGTTGTAGATAAGCATCAATACGCTCTTGTCCTGCTTCAGAAATTTCTTCAATACTGCGGCTAATCTGAAAAAATGGAAAGCGCGGATCTGCATCCAGTGCAATACCGGGAAGTGTTTTTGCTTCGTTATGGCGGCTGTAACAAATCACTGTGAATTTATCGTCTACTGCTTGATTACCTGTGCGTTGTAGCGGTACATTCAAATATGAGTTGATATAAGTCGACTTACCGGCCGAGAATGTACCCAATACAGCAATCATAGGCCACCAAGTCACACAGGTCGCATAAGATTCATCTTTACTGATCAGTCCCATATTTTGACCAACATAATCCATCTTTCTGAAGCTTTTTACAGCATTGGCCAGCGTTGGGTTATCCGGATGCTCATCAGCAAGGTGTTTTTGTAGGCTTTTCAGGTATTTATTAATTTGTGTTGAACTATGTGACATAACAGTTCCTTTTCATTCTATGAAAGTGCACCCTGGGCAAGATACTTTATGGGTGATGTTTTTGTTTATTTATTAATTCTACTTGTACAAAATATATTATTTTCAATAAGTTATTTCTTAAAAATGGAATATGCAATGGCGAGGATATCTTGAACACAGAAGTGAGGATCGAACCATTGTCTGACGCAACATATTCATTACCATACTAGTATTTTAGTATTTATGTTAAAAACCAGCCCGGCGATTCTACCAAGAACAATGTTGGCTTGCCAGTAAATGATATTGCTGGCATTAGATTAGTTATTGCCTGCACGTAAAGCAATATAAGGCAGTGATTTGATTTTCAACACCGGACCTTGTAATGTTTGCCAGTGAATCGTGCAGGTATCGACACTACTTTGCTGGATGACAGCCAGAACATCAAAACCACCATCTGGTGACGATACCGCGTTGACGATGTTGCCGCTGGATTGATCATTCATATCAGTGCTATACAGCGCATCGCCGGTTTTTACTGTTTCCGTTGTGGCGATATGCGCCAGAAACATGCGGCGCTTGAGTTTTCCAAGATACTGAGTACGGGCCACAATTTCTTGTCCAGGGTAACAGCCTTTTTTAAAGCTGATACCGCCAATCGCATCCAGATTGATCATTTGCGGTAAGAACTCTTCCTGAATCTCGGGCAGAATCACTGGAATTCCGGATTGAATATTCAACCAATCCCAGCAGCTCGCACCAACAGATGTGGCGCGCTGGTTAAGACGTTTCCAGAGTGCGGGTGCATTCTCGATGGATGTAATTAATTCCATACGATTGTGTGCCAGATAGAGAATGGTAGCTTTTTCATTGTGTATGATATGCAGCTGTGATTGATCTAAGTTGCCTGATAATCCTGTAATTTCTTCAATCAGTGTGGCGGCATATGGCCCAGCAATGCCGATTCGGATTAAATCATTGCTTGCATCGATCAATTGTACTTTGGAACGCAGCACATAAAGCGCTAAGCGTTTTTGAATGGAAGCAGTTAAACTGGCGGGCAATTGCATTAAAAAATCATTGTTCTGCTGCCACAGTAAAAAGCTTGCCAAAACCCGGCCTTTTGGGGTGCAATAACTACCATATTGCGCCTTTTGCACATTGATTTCTCGGACATCGCAACTGAGTTGGCTTTGTAGAAAAGTTTGTGTCTCCTCTCCAGAGAAACGAATCAAACCATGATGGGAGAGGTCAGCCATAATGGTTTCTGTTTGTGTATCTTTAAGTTCTGCTGTGATATTGCCAAAATGAATCACACAATTATTTTCAATGGTAGCGTTACAATTGTGTAAATGGGTTTGCCAGACTGGATTCATACAAAAACTACGGATAATAAATGAGGTGTGATTATACGATATCCCATCCGGATAAAATCAAGCGCCGCAGGAAATTAGCTTTCATACGCTGAAATAATTAATGATAGATAAGTCATTCTAACTATGGCCATTTTATCCATCCATCGCCAACCTTCACGCCGACTTGTAGTAATACTCAGCTTGGTTCATCTTGCCGCAGCCGGTTTGCTGTGGCCGCTGGCGTTGTCTTGGGATATCAAAGTGGTAATCAGTGCTGCCTTGATAATCAGTTGGATTTATTATTTGCGACAGGATGCTTTGCTCATCGCGAATAACGCCGTGGTAGCGCTTGAGCTATCCGATGAAATGCAATGTACGCTGATTACACATTCCGGCAAATCAATAGCTTGTACCGTACTGGGTAGTACTTTCGCCGCACCTTATCTGACGGTGTTGAATCTGAAGCTTGCGGGAAAATTTTTTATGTGCAGTGTAGTGATACTGCCGGATAGTATGGATACAGAACAATTCAGGCAGTTGCAGGTATGGCTGCGCTGGAAGTGGAGGGAATAAATTGATATTGGATTACATGAATTCAGATTCTCAATCGACTTGGTAAGTTTTGTGTTTTGCAAAGCAACCAGATTAACAATAAAAAAGGAAATGCAATGAAGCTGTTTTTTTTACTGCTTTTGATGGTTGGCCTGTTCGGCTGTGAAGCCATTACAGCGACTAGTCAACGTTCATACGCTGATGTCAAACTGATTGGTGTGTGGAAAGGTGAGTATACCGAACAAGATGGCACAATAAAACGCTGGATACAAACGCGAAATGCCGATGGCACATATGCAATTGAATTTAGTTTTACAGAATTGGAGGAAACTACGAGGAATTTTACAGAATCAGGTCGATGGTGGGTTCAGGAAGGCTTGTTCCATGAAATCGCTTTGCCTGATATGAAACAGCCCGATAAGTATCAATATTTTTTCAAAGAGAAAGAATGTGTTAATTTTGTGCTCGTCGAAAGCAATGGATTGACTGAAAGTACAGATAGCTATGTATTCAGGGAATGTCTAATAGAAGATTCGCCACCAGCAAATTTTAATGGATCTATCTAAGTTCCTGGTTTAGTCGCATAATAAAACGATGTGATGAGAAAGTTTTCTTAACGCAAGCTCATGCTTTGATTTCTAAAAATTGGATTTTATTCTTTTTGACTAATGTCGTGATATCTTGATTATGTAATATTAAAATTATTAATATCGAGCTTATTTCATTTCTTGGAGGTATGAAGTTCATTAAAAGAAAAGAGTCCGTGCATAATTCCTTGTAGCAAAAGTGGAAAACAGGTGAGAAGGGGTTAGGATACCATGTAGGTGTTATGGGATTTTATGACAAATGACTTGACTTTAAGGGGTAAGGTCGACTAGCCTGAGAGGTGTAGCTAGATTAGGGGAGGAAAAAGGCTAATTTAGTTGCCGAAATTTTATGCAGTACTAAT
>JAGNZK010000039.1 GCA_017984435.1 Nitrosomonas sp.
GACAGAATAGTGTGGAATCTGCTAAAAATTACAGCTATTAACCTCACAATAATGCCAATATTAGCTACTTTGTCGATAGCTTTGTTACCAAAACTGAAATAAATGACTTAATCAGAGCTTCCTTAACGTACTTTACTGGGTATCCGGGGTAATTATTTAAATTACGTGCCGCTTTGTATATCTTCAACTTTATCGAATTTCGATTCATTTGTTGACATAGTAATGTACCGAATTTTTCAGCGGTCATTAAATGAACACCTATTTTAACTATAACTGATGCTGCAGAATGCAACACACGCTGATCATGCCAGCCATGTGATACATCGTTCCAACTGTGAAATTCCAGGCATAGAAATGGAGCATTAAAACAATATGATTGATGACAAGACAAAAGATTGGCTGCGGCAAGGCATGATGGTGCTTTTGGGGCTGCTGGTTGCCACCAGTATTATGGCTCAGGATGGCCCGCAGCCGCGCCTGCCGGCGATCCAATTAACAGCTGGTATGTATGTCATCCAAGCGGAAGTGGCGCAGACTCCAAGCGAGCAAACTATCGGCTTGATGCACCGCCAGACGATGGGAATCAACGAAGGCATGTTGTTTATCTACGACCACCTCAAGGTGCATTGTTTCTGGATGCGCAACACGTTGCTGCCGTTGACCATTGCCTTCATTGCCGACGACGGTAGCATTGTGAATCTTAAAGACATGCAACCAAAAACCGAGACTCCGCACTGCTCCGCCAAGCCGGTGCGTTATGCGTTGGAGATGAATCAGGGCTGGTTTGACAGACGCGGTTTTAAACCGGGTTTCAAACTGCGTGGAGCGCCATTTACGTCTGCAGCCGCGCGGTGATGACGTAATTTTGGCTCTGGCAAAGTTTCCGTAACATGCTAATGCCCCCGTCCTCCAGCCCGGCGCGGTGCCGGAGCACGATTGGACGTCGGACGTGCAAAGCCGGCGGCAGCGGGTTTCTTGGCGGCTGGCTTTTTAGCAGTTTGATTTCTTGGGGGGTTGCGTGATGGTGTTGTGCCACGCGGTTCGCCACCACGGCCATTTTTTATCGGTTCGGCTTTGATGCGTGGATCCGGTTCAAAACCGGCAATCACCTGACTGGGTAATTCGCGTTTGACCAGTTTTTCAATCGCTATCAGCAGCTTATATTCATCGACACATACCAGTGATACTGCATCCCCTTCCGCACCTGCACGGCCTGTGCGGCCAATGCGGTGAACATAATCTTCAGCCACATTGGGCAGTTCAAAATTGACGACATGCGGCAATTCACTGATATCGATACCGCGTGCCGCAATATCGGTTGCCACCAATACTTGCAGGCCGCCCGTCTTGAATTTTGCCAATGCCAGAGTGCGTGCCGATTGGCTTTTGTTGCCATGGATGGCGAGTGATGGAATGTCGCTTGCCGTCAGAAACTCGGCTAGTTTGTTGGCGCCATGCTTGGTGCGAGTGAATACTAACACTTGTGACCAGCGGTGTTGTTTGATCAAATGGGCGAGAAGATTGCGCTTACGGTCGCGATCCACCGGATGCACCACATGCGCTATCTTGTCGGCAACTGCATTGCGGCGTGCCACCTCAATCAGCACCGGCTTATTGAGTAAACTATCCGCCAGCGCTTGGATTTCATTCGAGAATGTGGCCGAGAATAATAAATTCTGCCGTTGCTTGGGCAGTAATGCGAGAATCTTTTTGATATCGCGGATAAAGCCCATATCCAGCATGCGATCGGCTTCATCCAGCACGAGAATCTCAATCTGCGACAGGCTCAGTGTCTTTTGTTGCACATGATCCAGTAGCCGCCCCGGTGTAGCCACCAAAATATCGACGCGGCTTTTCAGGCGAGTGATTTGCGGATTGATATTCACGCCACCGATCATCGTCATCGAACTTAATTTCAAGTATTTGCCATAATCGCGTACGCTTTCTTCTACTTGTGCCGCGAGTTCGCGTGTGGGGACAAGAATCAGTGCCCGTATCGGTGGCCGTCCACTGGAAGGTCCTTTGACACTTTTGTCGGAAAGGCGATGCAAGATAGGCAGCGTAAAACCGGCAGTCTTGCCAGTGCCGGTTTGTGCGCCTGCCAGCAAATCACCGCCGGCTAATACGGCTGGAATGGCTTGTGTTTGAATCGGGGTGGGAACCGTATAGCCACGCTCAGTGACGGCACGAATAATTTCATCGGACAAGCCGAAAGTAGAAAAAGACATAAAACTCCAGGAGGTTAACGGTTTGTCAGTCCGGTTAGGGCATGACAGTCAGGGTAAGCGGATGAAAGGTGCGGCCATAAATCCAAATCTTATGAAGAGTATAATATGGGTTGAACTTAAAATCTCAACAATAACCGATAAATTGCCCTCGTACTTCTATGTACTTATTCGATGATTTGTTGGGCGTTTCTTAAAGCTATTGTATGAAAATAGATTCAGAATCTATGATTGATGCGTACATTCGTTACGAGCTGGCTTTGTATGTTTAAATTTTCCCCTACTTGCTGATGTAGTAATGTATTGAATTCTTCGGTTGTCATCGGCTTACCAAGGAGATACCCTTGTATCTCGTCGCATCCCATATCTCTTAGCTTTGCAAGCTGTGAATCGGTTTCGACACCTTCGGCAACTACTTCCATTTCAAGGGTATGGGCCAGTTTGATTATCGCGGAAACAATAGCACTGCCTTCGTGATCATATTCATCCAGACCATTGATGAAAAATCGATCGATCTTCAGTTGTTTCACGCGAAAGCGCTGTAAATAGGCAAGGCTTGAATAACCGGTTCCAAAATCGTCGATTGCGATTTCAAAGTTGTTTTTCTGGAATTCATGGATCATTTCAGCAGTTTTAGCCGCATCTTGCATCGCAACGGTTTCGGTGATTTCAAACATGATCTGTTCGCTGGAAACTTGTTCGTACCAAAGGATATTTAGTATTGTTTGAACCAAATCCGGTTGTTCTAGTTGCCGCGGCGATAAGTTAATAGCCACCTTGATCAGTGGTAACCCGCTGGCTTTCCAGCGGCATATTTGCCGACATACTTCGCGTACGACCCAGTAGCCGATCTGAATAATTTGCCCGGAACGCTCGGCAATCGGGATAAACTCCATGGGCGACAAAGGACCCAGTTTGGGATGATGCAAGCGAAGCAATGCTTCAGTACCGGTCAGTTTGCCATTGTCACCACGAAATTTGGGCTGAAAGCATAAAGAAAAATTGCCGATCTTAATCGCTTCGTGCAGGACACTCTGAATTTGTAGTACACGAACAGCCGCTTCATTCATGCTGGTTTCGAAAAAACGGTATGTGCTGCGCCCGCCGCGTTTTGCTTCATACATCGCGGTATCTGCATTTTTCAGCAGAATTTCTGCTGTCTCGCCATCCTGGGGAAATATGGAAATACCGATACTGGGTGTCACCTGCAACGGCTGCTGATTGACCCAAAGGTCTTTGCGCATGCGATACAGCACACTTTCCGCCATTTCAGCGGCAGCTTCCGAAGTTGCGAGATTATCCAGCAGCACGACAAATTCATCGCCACCCAGCCGTGCGACGGTATCGCCGCTACGGACGCATTGCAATAATCTTTGCGCAAATGTGTTCAAGATTTCGTCACCGGCAGAATGCCCTAATGAATCATTGATCGTCTTGAATCCATCGAGATCCATGAAAAAAATAGCAAACATACTATTATGATGCTTGGAAATAGTAATTGTATGCTTGATTCGTTCCATCAGCGTCCACCGATTAGGCAATCCTGTCAACAGATCGAATGTTGCCAGGTGGATGATTTTGCTATTGAGTTGCGATACTGAGCCGAGCAGAAAATTTTCCCTGGCGTCGAAGCGTGACAATATCAGCGTCACACTCAGAATTGCAAAGGTGGATAAGATAGTGGTGATTGCAAGCCATTGTGAATCTAGGCTGCTGGCAGCGCCACTTACCGATTCACTCGGAAAATGAGAGGCGGCCATGCTCATGTAATGCATTCCGGTGATTGCGATACCCATCAAACAGGCTGCGTTAATGCGTCTGGTGATTACACCTTTTTGATTTGTGCTATTGAATTTATAGGCAACCCAAAGGGCTATATTGGCTGCGCTAATGCCAATTACAACTGAAATGACGAGCAATGCCAGATCATATTGAATAGGGGGTTGCATCTGCATGGCTGCCATTCCGGTATAATGCATGGCGGCAATGCCAATACCCATCAGAATTCCGCTCACGATAAGCCGAAAAGACGTCAATTGCGTTTGGGTAACACCATAGAGCACTAAATAAGAGAAGAATATCGCGATGATCAGCGAATAACCGGTTGTTACCAAATCATAACCTAGCGGAATCGGTAACGAGAAAGCGAGCATTCCAATGAAATGCATCGACCATATACCGATACCCATTGCCGTTGCACCGCCAACAAGCCAAGCATGGCGGATCCGGCGCCCGGCCAATGCGGATATGTGACTCGACAGATCAAGTGCGGTATAAGAGGCAAGCGTGGCGACTAAGAAAGACGATACAACGAGCCAATAATCATAGATAGTAGTATGCATCGAGATTTATTACCAAAACAGTTGTAGGAAAAGAATATAACGTTTGCGTGAGTTTTTTCTTGAATGATCACGCACTTCTTCCACAGCATATACATACGTTGATTTCGCTTGTCGCACAGATAATGTTGTTCATTACAGCATCTTATGTCGATCAAAGCTTAATTGAATTTTTTCCTTGTTCAAAAATAACCATAAATTATGGCAATATTTACAAGTATTAATAATCAGGAATAATATGGGCGATTGCTCAATCATTTATTGGTGCGAGAAGAGTAAAGAGCGATCGGCCCGATGGCGCTCTGAAAAAAACCTGCCGTCACCCAAGCGTGTACAAGTTGTTGATGATCACATAACAGCCGATACGGCTTTTCGTTTAGCCTGCGAAGGTACGGCACTGCTGTGGCGCGGTGATTTTCAAAATGCGCGGCAATTGCTGCAAGCTTTGGCCCGACGTATCGATAAAAAATTGCTGATACGTAACGCAAAGAAAACAGTAGGTTCTCCTGCTGAAACCTTTCATCAGCATCGCCAGACGCAATCGCAACGTGCCCGCACTTTGGGCAGTTTGCTGATTCCTTTCAATGCAGATCACAGTATTCCGCTGCGCCGTGCGCCCGACGTGCGCTTAGCTTGTTTTGATGCGTATGGCTCAAGTGCAGAAGCTTATATTGCTTCGCTGCGCGAATTACAGGGACTAATCGGCGCTTATGAATGGCGTAAAAAGGGTATAGAAATTCCGACATTGGGGGCACGGATTCACCCGCACTACGGTGTTTTTGCACCGATCCGTAGCGAGTACGTGATATTGGTTGCAGAAGCGCCATTGCCTGAGTTGATTACTACGCAATCCAGCGCATTCGATATCGGTACCGGAACAGGCATACTGGCTGCTGTGCTGGCGCGTCGCGGTATCCAGCACATCGTCGCCACCGATCAGGATTTGCGGGCATTGGATTGTGCGCGCGAGAATTTAACGCGCCTGAACCTCGAGAACCGAATTGATGTGGTGCAAGCAAATCTTTTTCCGGAAGGACGAGCTGCATTGATCGTGTGCAATCCGCCATGGATTCCGGCACGTCCCAGTTCGCCGCTTGAACATGCAATCTTCGATCCGGATAGCCGCATGTTGCGCGGATTTTTGCAGGGACTCAGCGCCCATCTGGCACCCGGCGGTGAAGGTTGGCTGATTCTGTCTGATTTTGCCGAGCATCTGGGGTTGCGTACACGTGATGAATTGCTGGCTGCGATTGACGCGGCAGACTTGAAAGTCTTGAGTAAAATCGATATCAAACCTCATCATCCGCGTGTTTCGGACACTAACGACCCACTACATGTTGCCCGTGCTGCGGAACTTACTTCGCTGTGGAGGTTAACAACGAAATAACCACTATACCTATAAATCGGTATATTTTTTCGCACTGCCTCTGGATTTTGCTACCGGATACTTCAGCGCATTTTTTTCCATTTTTTCTAGTACGATTTGTTTCACATCAAAATCGTATTTCTCGGCCAGCAGAAAAGCAAACGTAAAAACATCGGCAAGCTCCTCTTTCACCTTATCGTTATCCGCTTGCTCGGAAGTTTTCCACAAAAAAGCTTCCAGCAGCTCACCCGCTTCAATATTCAACGCCAGCGCGAGATCTTTCGCAGTGTGAAATTGCTTCCAATCCCGCTCATCACGGAATTTGAGTAGGGCTTCGGTGATTTCTTTTGTGTCGTTCATTTTGCGTGGATATCAATAACAATGGCACGATTCGGCAAGTAGCCTAGTCGTGCCATTATAATCGGTGATGCTGTGCTGATGTGTTATTTGATTACATTTTAGCCAACACTTCCGCAACAGTTTGTCCCATCAGGGATGGCGTTGGGCAGATGGTGACGCCGAGTTCTTTCAATATGGCCACCTTCTCAGCAGCGCTCTCACCGGCGGACGAAATAATCGCACCCGCATGTCCCATGCGTCGTCCCTCGGGGGCAGTCAGTCCGGCAATATAAGCAATCAGCGGCTTGGTCATATTGCCTTTGGCAAATTTACCGGCTTCCACTTCTTGCGGACCGCCGATTTCACCAATCATCAGCGCCACTTTGGTTTCAGGGTCTCGTTCCAATCTTTCCAGAATATCGCGGTGGGAGCTACCGGTAATTGGGTCACCGCCAATGCCGACCGAGGTTGAAATGCCGATTCCTAGCAGACGCATTTGATCGGCTGCTTCATAGCCGAGTGTGCCGGAACGGCCGACAACGCCGACATTGCCACGCATGTAAATATGTCCGGGCATGATGCCCAGCATGGCGCGGCCTGGGCTGATGGTGCCGGCGCAATTGGGGCCGGTTAGCATCATGCGTTCGTCCTTGGGAAAGCGGCGCAGAAAATTCTTTACGGTCATCATGTCTTGCGTTGGTATGCCATCGGTGATGGATACGCAATATTTGATGCCTGCATCGGCGGCTTCCATGATGGAATCCGCGGCAAATGCCGGTGGTACAAAAACAATGCTGGCTTCTGCGCCAACCTGATTGACGGCTTCTTTGACCGTATTGAATACCGGTAATCCCAGATGCGTTTGTCCGCCTTTTCCTGGCGTAACGCCGCCGACTACATTAGAGCCATAATCAATCATTTCCTGGGCATGAAAGGTGCCAATTTTTCCGGTAAAACCTTGAACAATAATTCGTGTATTTTCGTTGATTAATATCGCCACTTTGTGTGCTCCCTAGGCTTCTTTTGCTACGGCTTCATTACGCGCGCGCACAACTTTCTCTGCGGCATCCGCTAACGTATCTGCTGTGATAATCGGCAAGCCGCTATCCGCTATAATGCGGCGGCCCTCTTCTACATTGGTTCCCGACAGACGAACCACCAACGGTATTTTCATGTTGATGTTTTTAACCGCGTGCACGACACCTTCCGCAATCCAGTCGCAACGGTTAATACCGGCAAAAATGTTGACCAGCATGGCTTTCACACCGGAATCGGCTAACACCAGGCGGAAAGCCTTTTCGGTGCGTTCAGCCGAAGCACCGCCACCGACATCGAGAAAGTTGGCAGGTTCGCCGCCGGCCAGTTTGATCATGTCCATGGTAGCCATCGCCAGACCGGCGCCATTGATCATGCAGCCGATATCGCCATCTAGTCCGACATAGCTCAATCCCGCTTCCGCTGCGGCAACTTCACGGCTGTCCACCTGTGTGTTGTCACGCAGTTCGGCGATTTTATGGCGACGGAACAAGGCATTTTCGTCAAAGCCCATTTTGGCATCCAGCGCAACGATCTCGTTGTTGGTAGTCAGCACCAGCGGATTGATTTCCAGAATGTTGGCATCCAGATCACGTAAAGCGCGATAACAGCCTTTAATGGTTTTTACCGCGTGATTGAGTTGCGCGGGATCAATATTTAACCTAAAAGCCATTTTTCTCGCCTGGAAATCCTGCAATCCGACCGCCGGTTCGATATAAATTTTGATCATCGCTTCCGGGTTGGTCTCAGCCAGTTTTTCAATCTCCATGCCGCCTTGCGCTGAACCGACCATAATGACCCGCTCGGTGGTACGATCGATCATGAATGACAGATACATTTCCTTGGCAATATGAGTACCTGCTTCAATGTATAATCTGGAACAGATTTTACCGGCGGGCCCGGTTTGATGGGTTACCAGATTTTTTCCCAGCAGTTCTTCGGCAGCCTTCTCGACTTCATTATGTGTTCTGCAAACCTTGATACCACCGGCTTTGCCGCGTGCACCGGAATGGATTTGTGCTTTGACAACCCATACGTCACCATCGATCTCCCTGGCGCGTTGCACGGCTTCCACCACGCTGTAGGCTAAACCGCCTTCAGCGATTTTGACGCCGTATCCCGACAAGATTTCTTTTGCTTGATATTCGTGAATATTCAATTCAATTTCCTCAACAATTGCATTAAATTCAATAATTTCTAAATTAAATAGCCATAAAGATAAAGGCCGCTCGCTGCGGCCTTTATCTGTTGACTAATTTTTTGCTGCGATCGCTTCCGCTACTTTTACCACATTATTGGCCATTCTCTCAGAGGCCGCATCGATTAAGCGTCCATCTAGCGCTGCAGCGCCTTTACCTTGCGCGGCAGCTTCCTTGAGCGCTGCCAGAATACGTTTTGCTTTTTCAATCTCGCGTGCCGGAGGTGTAAATACATCGTTCGCCAGCGCTATCTGTGTTGGGTGAATCGCCCATTTTCCTTCGCATCCCAAGGCTGCGGCACGTTTAGCAGCCAATACAAAGCCATCCGGATCCTTGATATCACCAAAAGGACCGTCTATCGGACGCAAACCATACGCACGACAAGCCACAATCATGCGGCTGATAGCAAAATGCCATTGATCACCGGGGTAGTCCGGATTCAAGCCGCCGATATTGGTGGTTCTGGCGCGATTACTGGCGGCATAATCGGCAACGCCAAAGTGCAATGCTTCCAGCCGTCCGGATGCGCCATTGCGCGCGATATCTTCGACGTTGGCCATGCCCAGTGCTGTTTCGATCAGTGCTTCCAGGCCAATGCGGTTTTTCAGCCCTTGTTGCATTTCGAGTTGAGTCACCATCGCTTGCACCATGTAAATATCCGCATAGACGCCCGCTTTCGGAATTAATAAGGTATCGATCTTGCTCCCGGCCTGTTCCACCAGATCAACCACATCGCGTACCATATATTGCGTATCCAAACCGTTAATACGCACCGAAACCGTGATGCCATGACCTTTCCAGTCCAAATCATTGAGGGCTTGGATGACATTCTTGCGTGCTTGTATTTTGTCATCGGGCGCTACTGCATCTTCCAGATCGAGAAAAACAAAATCTACGCCGCTGTTGAGTGCTTTCTCAAACATTCCCGGACTGGAACCTGGAACTGCCAGTTCGCAGCGTTGTACCCGTTGAACAGTGGTTTCATATAGCGTGTGACTCATTTTTCCTCCAGAATTAATAGATATTTATAGTAATAGACCAATTGATGAGCATGCCGGATGAGGAGCGTGTTTTTAGCGTCATTTTACCGGATCTGCACTCAGCGGCAGGTGTGGGATCAAAGCATTCTTTGGTTTGTGATCTAACAACGCAGATAATCTTGATGAGTTGTGTGCTTCTTATTCTAAAGACTAATTATTCAGCGGATTATATCTATTCCACGGGAATTTATCTACTGACGCTAATAGTTTGCGTAGTGAACAAATAAAGTAGCAAATGATCTGAGCGGTTTTATGTGGAGCCGCAGGAGGATTTCAGGTGAGGTTGAAAAAGAGAGGAGTTTACATAAATAGAGCAGCATTGTTGCTGGGAATCAGTGATCTCACATTTTTTGTCACTCCCATGAATTAATATGCTACCGGTGTTTTTCTACAAAGCGTCGAATGGATTATGCGATAACTTTTCTCAAAAAGCTCTGGGATCGGTCAGCAAGCTATCCATTAAGTCGATTGGTAGGGATTTACGTTATTGTCAGGTGTTCTATACAGGATGAAAAATCTTGATCTTTAGCTTCAGCACCGCCAAGCTTAATTTGCAAACGAAGCTCATTCATGGAATCAGCATTCCGCAAGGCATCTTCATAACTGATTTTGCCTGCCTCATAAAGTTCAAACAATGCCGTATCAAATGTCTGCATACCCATCTCACGGGATTTCTTCATGATTTCCTTAATTTCATGAACATTGCCTTTAAAAATCAGATCTGCGATAAATGGTGAGTTAAGCAGTACTTCGATGGCTGCTACACGTCCTTTTCCATCTTTTGTAGGTATTAGTCGCTGTGCTACCACAGCTCTCAGATTCAGCGACAAGTCCATTAATAACTGAGTTCTTCGCTCTTCCGGAAAAAAATTGATAATGCGATCAAGTGCTTGGTTGGCGCTATTTGCATGTAACGTACCCATGCAGAGATGTCCTGTTTCTGCAAATGCAATCGCATGTTCCATGGTTTCACGATCGCGTATCTCTCCAATCAGAATGACATCGGGTGCTTGCCGCAATGTGTTTTTTAAAGCCGCTTCCCATGATTCCGTATCAACGCCCACTTCACGCTGTGTAATGACACAATGGATATGTTCGTGCACATATTCCACCGGATCTTCGATGGTAATAATATGCCCATAACTGTTTTTATTACGATGACCGATGAGTGCCGCCATGGATGTAGATTTACCTGAACCCGTGCCGCCTACAAAAATTACGAGACCCCGCTTACTCAATACGACTTCTTTGAGAACTTGTGGTAAACCTAGATCATCAAACTCAGGAATTTTGGTTGTAATCGTACGTAACACGATACCCACGCGTTGTTGTTGTATAAAAGTATTAACACGAAAACGCCCTATTCCGGTCGGATTGATAGCAAAATTACATTCCTTAGTAGTCTCAAACTCAGCGGCTTGTTTATCATTCATAATCGCTTTAGCGAGTGCCTCGGTATGTTGCGCTGACAATGATTGTTGAGAAACCGGTGTCATTTTTCCATCAATTTTGAACGCGGGTGGAAATCCAGCGGTAATAAACAAATCTGAGGCCTTTTTGCTGAGCATTAAGCGCAGTAAGTCAAACATAAATTTTGTTGCTTGCTCTTTATCCATCACGTACCCCTGGAATTTTTATCAATCTAAGCAGTTACTTAAACTCTGAAATTATCTTTATTCATCGCCTTGCTGCGTGCCTCAGCCACGGAAACCACATTACGTTTCACCAGATCCGTCAAATTCTGATCTAATGTTTGCATACCTACGTTTTGCCCCGTTTGGATTGCCGAATACATCTGTGCAACTTTGCCCTCCCGGATCAGATTACGAATAGCGGGTGTACCAATCATGATTTCATGCGCAGCTACACGACCTTTGCCATCTTTTGTTTTTAACAGAGCTTGAGAAATAACAGCGCGTAATGATTCAGATAGCATTGCACGCATCATCTCTTTTTCTTCTGCCGGAAAAACATCAATGATACGATCAATCGTTTTGGCGGCAGAGCTGGTATGCAACGTACCAAAAACCAAATGTCCCGTTTCAGCTGCTGTCATTGCCAGTCGTATGGTTTCAAGATCGCGCATTTCACCCACCAAAATGATATCGGGGTCTTCACGTAATGCTGAACGTAACGCATTAGAGAAACTCAAAGTATCTCGCCCAACCTCTCGTTGATTAATCAAGCATTTTTTGCTCTCATGGACAAATTCGATGGGGTCTTCGAGGGTCAGAATGTGTCCGTAATCATTCTCGTTAATATCATTGATCATGGCCGCCAATGTGGTAGATTTTCCTGAGCCGGTAGGACCTGTTACCAGAACAACGCCTCGCGGTTGCTTGGCAATTTCTGCAAATATTTTAGGCGCTTTAAGATCTTCCAGGCTCAGAACTTTTGACGGAATCGTGCGCATCACCGCTGCGGCACCGCGTTGTGTATTAAATGCATTGACGCGGAAACGTGCAAGGTTTGGAACAGCAAAAGAAAAATCACACTCCAGGTGCTCTTCATAAAATTTTCTCTGACTATCGTTCATGATGTCATACACCATATTGTGTACTTCTTTATGATCCATTTCAGGTAGATTGATACGTCGAATCTCACCATGCACCCGAATCATCGGCGGCATGCCTGCAGATAAATGTAAATCGGAAGCGCTGTTTTTAACTACGAAAGCGAGCAGCTCTAATATATTCATTGGATATCCTCTTGTGACAATACACAATGTACTGTTGAATGCCTGAGAAAGCAGTCACTAATCACAGGTAACAGCACCTAAGTTAATCCACTTGCTAACGGGAGAAACGGACAAAAATTAAGGAGGTACCGATTAGAGAAATATGGGCGCCAGCGAAAGATCAATAATTCGCTTGACCAACTGGGATACTGGAAATCGTAATTGAGAAAAATGGCTTGGCTGGAAATAACATTAGTATTGCGCTAATGGTTAAACAAAGAAGATTTTCCAGTTTCAAAAATCAGATTGGTATTGACACCAGAAGCTCATTTAGCAGCAATGAGTGATTGATATTTTGCTTGTAATTGCTCTTTGCTCTCAATTTTATCAGGATTGGTAATGATGCAATCAACCGGACATACTTCGATACATTGCGGCTCATGATAGTGTCCGACGCATTCCGTACATAGGCTTGCATCTATTTGGTAAATTTCTTCACCCTGTGAAATGGCACCGTTAGGGCATTCGGGTTCACAAACATCACAATTGATGCACTCATCAGTAATAATTAATGCCATTCAATTCTCTCAAAACTGTTAGGTTATTTTCTCGCGTAGCTTTTGTGCCACCAGAGGATGCACAAAAGCATCCGCATTACCGCCCAGTGTCGCAATCTCGCGCACAATGGTTGCAGAAATGAACATGTATTGCTCTGACGGCGTCATGAATAGGGTTTCTACATCAGGATACATACCACGATTCATCCCTGCCATTTGAAACTCATACTCAAAATCCGATGCGGCACGCAATCCTCGTAAAATAATGCGTGCATTTTGTTGCTGCAGGAAATCCATTAATAAACCTGAGAACGACATAATCTTCACATTCGGACAATCCGACAAAACTTGTTGTGCCATTTCTACTCTTTCCTCTAAAGTAAAGAATGGCTTCTTACCACTACTCACCGCCACCGCGACCACGACTTGATCAAACAAACGCGAAGCACGCCGAACAAGATCTTCATGTCCGCGTGTGATTGGATCAAATGTCCCGGGGTAAATCACTTTATCCATTAAGTTCCAACTCCAGAAGCTGATAGTATACGACACCGGCTTTTGCACTACGTTTTACATGCCATGGTTTATCCGGCGTCCAGATACCCTTAGTCTCAGCATAAACCAGCCCATTTTTTGCAAGATGTGATGGTACTAACGGTAATAATTCCGGCAATAATTCAAGCCGGTAAGGCGGATCAAGAAAAATCACATCATACAGGTGCCGATCAGAATTCATGAAATTCAGCGCATTCATCATCACCACCTCAACCTGCGTTGCTTGCAATTTCTGCTTATTTTCATGCAATGCGCTATAAATTCTAGCATCCGCATCCACCATCACGACGTGCTTCGCACCACGGGATGCTGCTTCAAAACCTAACGCGCCACTTCCCGCAAATAAATCAAGACAACTTAAACCGCTTAAATCTTGCCCTAACCAATTAAATACTGTTTCGCGTATTCTATCCGGGGTAGGCCTTAAATCAGATCGATCCGGAAAAGTGATGAGACGACTACGCCAATGACCACCAATGATACGGACTTTTCCCTGTGTGACAGCCATGTACTTACAGCTGTTTTACTCAGTTGCACCAACAATGACCGCTACCATGCCATCGGGCTGAATGCGCCGCTGGAATGCTTGGCGGATTTGTTCGATTGTTACTGTTTCAACAGCTGCCAGGTAATCGGTTAAATAAGTAAGTGGCAAATTATAAAAGCCGATCATGGCAAGATAGCCCAATATTTTGCTATTACTATCTATGCGGAGCGGAAAACCGCCAATAATATTTTGCTTGGCAGCCACCAATTCTGCTTCTGTCGGACCGCCGCTAACGAAATCTTTAAGTACTTTCTGAGTTAATGCGAATGCTTCCTCCGATTGTTCTTTTTTTGTCTGCAAACCTATTTGAAAGGGTCCCTGCTCTTTATAGGGAGAGAAGAAACTGTACGCGCCATAGGCTAGGCCACGTTGTTGACGGATTTCTTCCATCAAGCGTGAAATGAATCCACCACCGCCCAGAATATGATTGCCGACTAAAAGTGGAAAATAGTCGGGATCCCCCCGGCGTAGGCCCGGATAAGCCAATTGAATATGACTCTGGGTTGCCGGATGAGAGATTCTTTTTATTCCTGCTGCGGGAATTTGCACTGCGGGTATCTCAGTTTTCTGCTGATTGGCAGATAACTTCTCCGTTAATGATTCCGCAATTGCTGCCGCTTCAAGCCGACTGACATCGCCAATAATGGCTATCACTGCATTTTTGGCAACATAATAAGAGCGGTAAAAAGTAAACAGATCATCTTGCTGCAACGCATTGATGGCATCAATCTCACCTACATCATTTAAACCGTAAGGGTGATTGCCATAAAGCATTTTCATCAATTCACGGTCCGCAATGTAATCAGGTTTGGTACTCGACTCTTTAATACTCAACACTATTCTTGCCTTTTCACGCGTCAACACATCCTGTGGAAATTCCGGAGATTGAATAATTCGCGCAAATATATCCAATGCCTGCTTACGTTCCCGTTCACTACTCAAAGTGCGTAAAGCAATACCGGCACGATCCCGATCAAAATGATTGTTCAATTGCGCACCGACATCAGCGAGTGCCGTAGCAATTTGGTCTTCAGACAAACCGCCCGCACCCAGACTGAGTAAATGTTGCACCAGATTGGCATTGCCTGATTTGTCCGCTGTATCCATGCTACTACCCGCCGCAAACTCCACGCTGATATCAAGCATCGGCAGATCATGATTTTCAACAAAATAAACGCGCGCGCCTGAAGCTGTCTGCCAATACTGAATGGGCAGTGAAGCCAAGCTCCATTGAGGATAAAAACTAATCAGTAAAATAAATATGAGGCGTTTTATTCGCACTAAAATCTCCTATAATCCCGGTAGGATGCACACATTATTGCTACTTAACCGCTATTGCGCAGCCCGGCGGTCACCCCATTAATCGTAAGATGAATTGCCGGCTTAACTTCTTCGCTATCTTCATCTGACCGGTAACGCCGCAATAATTCCACCTGCAAATGATTCAGTGGGTCAATGTAAGGTATCCTATTGCGGATGCTACGCGCCAACGTTGGATTGTCTTGTAGTAGCTCGGTGTTGCCGGTCACAGCGAACAACCATTTTCTACTTCTTTCCCACTCTTCTTTAATACGCTCGAAAATTTGCTCACGTAGCGCGGCATCACTAACCAATTCCGCGTAACGTGAAGCAATACCCATATCAGTTTTAGCCAGCACCATATCCATGTTGGACAATAATGTTTGCATAAAGGGCCAATTTCTATACATTTCCTGCAATAATTGCAATCCCTGCCCGGTCTGATCCTCCCGTTCCACAAAAGCTTGCACCGCATGACCAAAACCATACCAGCCGGGCAACATCATACGACTTAAACTCCAACTGAATACCCAAGGAATTGCACGTAAATCTTCGATAGTATCAGAGTTCTTTCTTGATGGCGGACGACTTCCGATATGCAATCCCGCCATTTCCCGTATCGGCGTGGACTCCAGGAAGAATTCCTTAAATCCCGGTGTTTCGTATACTAAATCCCGGTAAGCCGCGAATGAAGCGGATGCAAGTGTTTCCATCGCCTGATAATAACGGCTGGCATCAGTATCGATAGAATCATGGCTCAGTAACGTAGCTTCCATTGTCGCTGCTACCAATGTTTCAAGATTTCGCCGTCCTATTTCAGGCTCAGCATACTTACTGCTGATAACTTCACCCTGTTCCGTGACACGTATTTGACCATTTACACTGCCTGGCGGTTGCGCCAGAATACTTTGATAGCTTGGTCCGCCGCCACGCCCCACGGTACCGCCACGGCCATGGAACAAGCGTAATTCAACCTGATGCTTGGCGAAAACTTTTGTAAGATCAATTTCAGCCTTATAAATTTCCCAATTCGAAGTGATAAATCCGCCGTCTTTGTTACTGTCGGAATAACCCAGCATGACTTCTTGTACATTGCCGCGCGAACTGAGCAGTTTACGATAATACGGCAGCGAAAATAACTGATCCATAATGGCGCCACAACCGCGTAAATCTGCAATCGTTTCAAATAATGGAATGATATTAAGATGCAGTTGAGGATTCTCTCCGGCTTGCAATAGACCGACTTCCTGTAGTAGCAATGCAACTTCCAATACGTTGATCACGCCGGTTGTCATGGAAATGATGTAATTGGGCATCGCCACACGTCCGAAACGATGCTGAATCTCCGCTGCGCAATGTAAAATACGTAGTTCTGCCTGAGTCACTTCGGAACATGCCTGATAAGGCGAAAATAAGAAACGCGGATTACTAATTTGTATCAGCAGCCATTTGATACGTTCTTCTTCACTCAGTTGCCGATAGTCTTTACGATACGTACTCAATTCAAACAATTCCGCCACTACCTGTTCGTGTACCTTACTATGCTGGCGCATGTCCAACGGTGCCAGGTGAAAGCCAAATACATCAACCGCTCGACGCAAATTGCGTAATGCATCACGTGCTATCCAATGCGATTTATGCTGCTTGAGCGAGTCGATCATGACATCCAGGTCGTGCAAAAACTCAGCGCTACTTGCATACGGGTTGCGAGCTTCCACTGCATCATGTTGTGTGATCGTAAGGCCTAATTGCTGACTGGTTGCCACAAGACGCGCGCCAATACTGAGAAAAATTCGTCGGTAGGGCTCGTCAGATCGATTAGGAATATCGGGCGCAACGGCCGCTAATTCTTTTACTTCATCGCTGACTTTCACCAAACGTTCGGTAAGACTCATCGAACGGCCGATTTTGTGCACTTCCTCCAGATAAAAATCCAATACTACCGATGATTGGCGTTCAACCGCACGCAACATGACTTCATGAGTAACAAACGGATTACCATCACGATCACCGCCGATCCAACTGCCAATCCGCAGGAAAGAAGCGACATACGGCGCATTATCGCCCAAGCGGCGCTCCAGTAGATCTTCTATCTTTGCATAAATATAGGGAATTTCTGTAAGGAACGTATAACTGTAATAAGCCAAGCCGTTTTCAATCTCGTCATACACAGATAAACGAGTCGGTCGCAGCATTCGAGTTTGCCACAATATCTGAATCGTGGCGCGTAAACCTTCCTCATTGTGACGTAATTCATTCGGCGTCAATTGCGTACGAGCCCGTTCTTTTAACAGACGTTCAATAGTCAATTGGCAATCCAATATGCTTCTTCTCTGAACCTCTGTCGGGTGCGCTGTCAAAACGGGGGATATAACGGCCTTACTAAAAAAATCGGCTAAGGCGGCATCTCTATTATTTTCCAACACACGTTCCAGAGCCAGTGTCACACTCCCGGCTTGCGGCGGAGAACCTGCGCACAGATGCGCACGCCGCCGCCGATTATGATGGATATCTTCGGCAATATTAGAAAGCAACGAAAAATAACTGAATGCACGCACAACGGGTAATGAATCTTCGTCACTCAATCGATTGAGTATCGCATCAAGCTCATACCGCGCTTTTGGATCTTGATCTCGATGAAAGCGAATCGCGGTTTGACGGATATTTTCAACCAATTCAAAAGCAGCTTCCCCTTCTTGCTCACGCAACGTGTCGCCTAACATACGCCCCAGAAGACGGATGTCTTCGCGTAATGGCAAATCTTTGTCATTCACCAATTTGTTTCTGGAAACACTATTCTCTGAATCAGCAGTCTCAGTATTCATCGCATACATACTCTGCGATAAAAATGAATGAACACTTGCTACAAGCCAAGCCAGCATCGACCATGCTAGAATGAACGCTATTAAAATTTTTTTGTAATTTTTTCATTTTATATTGATGCCCAATTCATTGTTATCTCCCCAGAAAATCATCATCGCATCACGAGAAAGCTTACTGGCTATGTGGCAAGCCAAGTACATTCAGAGACGTTTAGGTGAATTATACCCGCAAACTGAAATCAGCATACTCGGGATGACAACCCGTGGCGACCAGATACTCGATCAATCGTTATCAAAGATTGGTGGCAAGGGTCTATTCATCAAAGAATTAGAGCAAGCTCTGGAAGATGGCCGGGCTGATATTGCGGTACATTCCATGAAAGATATGCCCATGAATGTGCCCGAAGGATTCAAACTTGCCGCCATTACTGAACGAGAAGATCCTCGCGATGCTTTTGTTTCCAAACACTATGCTAGTCTGACACAATTGCCTCAAGGAAGTGTCGTCGGTACATCCAGCTTGCGGCGTGAAAGTCAATTGCGCGCACAGTTCCCTCATCTTCAAGTACAACCTCTCCGCGGCAATGTGCAAACCCGATTGCGTAAACTCGATGAAGGGCAATATGCCGCAATCATTTTAGCGGCAGCCGGTTTAAAACGACTTGGATTATCCGATCGCATTACCGCATTGCTGGATCCCGAACAAAGTTTGCCTGCGGTAGGACAAGGCGCTTTGGGCATCGAGTGCCGGGCTGATCGCACAGATCTGGTTAAACTTTTGCAGCCACTACATCACCAAGAGACTGCTTATTGCGTGGAAGCAGAGCGGGCCATGAGTCGTGTGTTGGGGGGTAGTTGTCAGGTGCCGCTTGGAGCGTTTGCTGAAATTGTTCATGGCACACTTCAGCTGCGCGGATTCGTTGCGCAACCTGACGGCAAACGCATCGTCAGTGATGCATTAACCGGTGAACCGGAAACTGGCATGACTATGGGGCAACAATTGGCTCAGAAGCTCATTAAACAAGGCGCTGATGAAATCTTGGCAAGTTTAGTTCATGCTGATGGTTGGAAATAGCATTGGTAAGTAAGCAACTTAAGGGTATTAATATTTTGGTTACTCGCCCGGCGCATCAATCAGCATTTCTTGCAGGCGGTATCCGTGCTGCCGGCGGCAATCCTATCCTATTTCCGGTACTGGAAATAACCGATGTAAAAGATTCAACTCCATTGATCAAGCTCATCAATCGTTTGGATGAATTTGATTGGGCAATCTTTGTTAGTCCCAATGCTGTCAATAAAGCGATGAGCTGTATGGTCAAACAGCGCACATTACCGTCTCATTTGAAAATTGCCGCCGTTGGAAAAGGCAGTGCAGATACGCTAAAAAACTATGATGTCAACGAAGTGCTAACCCCAACTGGACATTCTGATAGTGAAGCATTACTCAAGCGAGAAGAACTACAAAATATGACTAGCAAGCGTGTTGTCATTTTCCGTGGCAATGGTGGCCGACAATTGTTAGGTGATACACTTACTCAACGCGGAGCAATGGTTGAATATGCAGAATGTTACCAACGTGAAAAGCCAAATGTAGATATCAGTCCGTTATTAGCTGCCTGGTTACAAGGTGAAATTCATGCTGTAATCATCACGAGTAGCGAAGGATTACATAATTTATTTGACATAATGGGTGAGGTTGGCCAACAATTACTAAAATCGACGCCTGTTTTTACAGTTCATGAACGTATTGTTCAAACAGCCAAAGGTCTCGGGGTGGAAAAAGTTATAAAAACATCTTCTACTGGAGATGAAGGTTTGCTGGAAAGCCTGCAGATGTACTTTGGTACGTAGTCAGAAACAGTGTAGCTTAAAGAAAAAGATATGGAAGAAAAGACTCAAAACAAAGCCCGATCAGAGCGTTCCATTACACCACCGCTATCCGCCATTCCTGGCATCAAGGTAATTTGTCATCTACGATTCAATATTAACAATTATCGATTCTACCGCAACGAGGAGAACATATGAAACTGATACTCTGGCTATTGGCGCTATTTGCTGCTGCTGTAGCTGTAACGCTTGCTGCCAAATACACCACAGGGCATGCTTTACTGGTGATGCCGCCCTATCAACTGGAATTATCGCTCGATCATTTCATCATTGGAGTAATCGCGGCATTTTTTGTTTTCTACATTTTGGTTCGATTTATTCTAGGAATCTTTGGATTCAGTCAGCGGCATCGCCATAAAAAAACAGATCAAATGTTGCTGTCAGGAATAAAAGCCTATTTTGAAGGTGATTATGTCAAAGCCAGGAAAAATGCTGCTATCGCTTTAAAGTTAACCGATTCATCGATAGTCGCAGCAATCAGTGGTGTTATTGCAGCTCGTTCAGCACATGAACTTGATGAAACTGCGGCGCGCGATCAGTATCTGGCTACCGCAGAAAATAAAGCACCCGATGAAAAATCATTGTGCCTGATTGCAAAAACCGATTTCTTATTGAATGATGGTCAATATAAAGCAGCGCTTGAAACGTTGCAGTCATTGTATGCAAAGGGCGGATTGCAACCTTCCGCGGCGCTGCAGCTTGAACTGAAAGCGCAACAGCAAGCCCAAAATTGGGATGCAGTCCTGGAATTAACAGATGTACTTGCAAAACGTCAGTCAACCAATAAAACTTTGGTTAAAAAACTAAGGCATGATACGCAAATCGAAAATATCAGAAGCAAAGCTTCCGATCTACAATCATTGAATCAGTATTGGCAGCATCTGTCTCCTTTGGAGAAGATGGACAGTAAATTAGCTGTTACAGCTACACGTGCATACATTACTTTGGGCAACTGCACCACAGCACATCAGCTCATTGAGCAAAGTGTTCCAATTACATGGGATATGGAGTTAATTGCACTCTATGCGGAGTGTTTGGATTATCATGTCCACAGGCAAATTGAGTGCGCTGAAGTTTGGCTTAAGTCGCAACCCAATAATGCGCAATTGTTGCTGACATTAGGTAAACTATGCACCCATTGCGAGCTTTGGGGTAAAGCACAAAACTATTTAGAAGCTAGCTTATCCGTCGAGCCTGGGCATAAAGCCCATTTTGCACTGGCGCAATTAAATGAAAAATTGGGCAAGCATGAATTAGCTATGGCTCAATATAATAAAGGCTTGGAATTAACACTTAAACAATTAAACTGAACAATTATAGGTTTCCGTACACAATTTAAGGATTACTGGTGGAGGGTGTGAATACATCGGAGAAAAAAGCATCTTTGGGTAAATGACATTGACTGGTAAAGTCATGATAAGCAGCTTTCACCATAACAGGAACACCACACGCATATACCTGATGTACTGCTAGATTATGGAAATCTTGCATGACAGCTTCATGCACTAAACCTGTTCTCCCTAGCCAGTTGTCAGTTGATAATGGCTCGGACAGCACAGGAACAAAAGTGAAATTGTCATGTTGCTGTTGCCATTTGTCTGCCAAGTCAGCTAAATATAAATCAGCTTTTGTGCGAGCGCCCCAGTAAAGAGTCATTTTTCTTTTACTGTTTCGGTTACTCTCTTGAAAAAAAACATGTTCAAGAATACTTTTGATCGGTGCAAACCCTGTGCCACTCGCTAGAAAGATAATCGCAGTCTCTTCAGAGGCATCGCGTAAGAAGAATGAACCCAAGGGACCTGTGAAACGAAGCATGTCCTTAACTTTCATCTGCGTGAACACGTACTCAGCAAATGCGCCTCCTGAATAATTACGTGCATGCAATTGCAGGAACTCATCATCATGCGGCGCATTTGCTAAAGAAAAACTCCGGCGTCTCCCATCCTTCAGCAGGATATCAATATACTGACCGGGAAGAAACTGTAATCGCTGATTGGCAGGCAGTTTCAAAGAAATAATCATCACATCAGGTGCAACAAGCTCAAGTTTTTGCACGCGACATGGCAAAGTTTTTATTTCAATACCCGTAGTAGCGCTGATCTCATGACATTCAATGATAAGATCGGTCAATGGTGAAGCACAGCAAAACAATACGCTGCCGACCTGTTTTTCTTCTTCAGTCAGGGTTTCTGGATTATGATGCCCGTAATTTACCGTTCCCTGTATGATTTTACCTTTACAAATACCGCAAGAACCATTACGGCAGCCATAGGGCAGTGAGAATCCTTCACGTAAGGCTGCTTCAAGAATAGTTTCACCTGATTCTACTTTTAGGACATGCTCACTGGGCTGAATAATGATTTGATACGACATTGAGTAGCAAATAAATAAAAAATATAATAATTGAAGATGCGTGGCTTATATGAAGAAAACACTATTAATTGTCGGTTGCGGTGATATTGCGCTACGCGTAGTATCATTTTTACAAAAACATTACCGGATTCTCGGTTTATATCGTAATTTGAATAGTTCCAAGCATTTACGGTCACATGGCATAATCCCAATTTACGGAAATTTAGATTATCCGAAGAGTCTTGAGAAACTCGCAGGGATTGCACACCTAGTAGTACATTTGGCTCCTCCCCCCAACCAAGGATTACACGACCGCCGAACCACTCATCTACTATCTGCATTAACCAAACGAACAAAAGAACATGCAGTGATTTTACCACAACGACTTATCTATATCAGTACCAGCGGGGTTTATGGCAACTGTAACGGCGCATTAATTGATGAGACATATCCTATTCATCCGGAAAATGATCGAGCGATACGGCGCGTTGATGCTGAAAAACAGATACGTAACTGGGGAAAGCGTAATCATGTTTCTGTTTCCATTTTACGTGTACCTGGAATTTATGCAGCAAGCAGGTTGCCATTAACCCGCCTTCGTGAAGGGCATCCCACGTTGTTAGATGATGAAGATAGTTACACCAATCATATTCATGCGGATGATCTTGCCCGGATAATCTGTGCCGCATTGCAGCATGCAAAAACATGTAGGATTTACCATGCTTGTGATGATTCTCACCTAAAAATGGGAGAATATTTTGATTTGGTCGCAGATCATTTTGATTACCCTCATCCTCCCCGCATTACCCGCAGCGAAGCTAAGGAACGCATATCACCTGGCATGTTTTCTTTCATGAAAGAATCGAGGCGACTTAAAAATTTACGGATGAAAAAAGAATTGCATCTTCGCTTATTGTATCCAACAGTTCTGGAAGGTATCAAAGCTACTCAAATTGGAGATCAATAAAATCTAAAACTTCAGTGCCATGCTAATTCCAATTTTTCACAATTCACGCTAAGAATTTACAAAACCGTGCCGTTAAGTTTCACACAATTTCAGCTTAATTTTAAGCTTCGCGATTAATTACCACAGCAAAGTTTGAATTCCTGCAATGTTCTGATTCTTCATGAATATCCCAGATCTCTAAGGAGCTAACCCATTATGGCAACTGTAACAGCACATACAGAAAAAAGATTAAAAGAAATTAACTACTCTTGGGAAGGGAAAGATAAAGCCGGCAAGCAGGTCAAAGGTGAAATGCGTGCCGCCGGAACAGTTGTTATTACTTCCACACTCCGCCGCCAAGGTATTAAAGTTACCAAAATAAAGAAAATTCAATCCGGTGGCACAATTGCCGACAAAGATATCGCGTTATTTACACGCCAATTGGCCACCATGATGAAGTCCGGCGTACCATTGCTACAGGCTTTCGATATCGTCGGTAAGGGCCATAGCAATCGTGCTGTAGGTAAGTTGTTAATGGATATTAAAGCAGATGTGGAAACTGGTAACAATTTGGCAGATGCGTTTCGCAAATACCCGCTTTACTTCGATGCTTTGTTCTGCAATCTGGTGGGGGCTGGTGAAGCCGCAGGTATTTTAGATGGCTTACTAGATCGCTTGGCAACCTATAAAGAAAAGATTCAAGCCATTAAAGGAAAAATCAAATCCGCACTTTTTTATCCCATTTCAATTATTGTGGTTGCTTTTGTCATTACCGCAGTAATCATGATTTTTGTAATTCCCGCTTTTAAAGATTTATTCGAAGGATTCGGTGCTGAATTACCTGCCCCGACACTTTTGGTAATGTCTATTTCAGACTTTTTCGTTGCTTATTGGTGGGCCATTTTAGGTATCTTGGGTGGCGGAATTTATGCTTTCCTCTATACTTGGAAACGCTCTATTCCAATGCAACGCGTTATGGATCGGCTGATGCTTAAGTTACCTATCTTTGGAGAGGTGATTCGTAAGGCCACGATTGCACGTTGGTCACGTACACTTTCAACCATGTTTGCTGCAGGTGTTCCTTTAGTAGAGTCACTGGATTCTGTTGCAGGCGCAGCGGGAAATTATATTTATTATGAAGCGACCAAGAATATTCAAACTGAAGTCAGTACAGGTAATAGCTTAATGTCTTCCATGGCCAACACAAATGTATTCCCCAGTATGGTGGTACAAATGGTTGCCATTGGCGAAGAATCGGGTTCACTTGATGCCATGTTAGGTAAAGTTGCTGATTTCTATGAAGCGGAAGTGGATGATGCGGTTGCCGCACTTTCAAGCCTGATGGAACCGGTGATAATGGTCGTATTGGGAACACTGATTGGTGGTATGGTCGTTGCAATGTATTTACCGATCTTTAAAATGGGCATGGTTGTTAGTTAAACTCGACTTTAAGAATCTTTTTTACTAAGATATTTGCCATGTCATTCATATCCATATTGCAAGATACACCTTATTTTTTTATTTTATTTATTACGATCATCGGCTTAATGATTGGTAGTTTTCTAAATGTTGTGATATATCGCTTGCCTGAAATGATGAAAAGAAACTGGCTGCAGCAATGTGCGGAATTACATGGTGAAGCCATTGAATCACAGGCTACATTTAATCTCATTACTCCCCGCTCAGCATGCATTCATTGCGGACATAAAATAACCGCGTTAGAGAATATTCCAATTATTAGCTATCTTGCTTTACGAGGACGCTGTTTTCAATGTCAAACACACATTTCTTTACGTTATCCTGCCGTAGAAGCAATAACAGCTTTCATGAGTGGTTTTGTTGCATGGTATTTTGGTTTTGGCGTTATTACGATTGCGACATTAATTTTTGTATGGGCATTAATTGCCTTAGCTGTCATTGATCTTAATACGCAGTTGTTACCCGATGATATAACATTACCATTGCTATGGCTGGGTTTGCTTGTCAATATGGGAAGCAATGGTTTTACTGATATTCATTCTGCGATTATTGGTGCTGTAGCAGGTTATTTGTCTTTGTGGTTGATTTACTGGGGCTTTAAACTAATCACAGGAAAAGAAGGTATGGGGTATGGCGATTTTAAATTGCTATCTGCAATTGGTGCATGGCTGGGGTGGAGTATGCTTCCACTGGTCATTATTTTCTCCTCACTGGTCGGTGCGAGTGTTGGTATAGGATTAATAATTGCCGCTAAGCTCAAAAAGAATATTCCTATCCCATTTGGCCCGTACCTGGTAGGTGGAGCACTCATTGCCTTATTCTGGGGTGAGAAACTGAATCATGCTTATTTCGGCTTATTTTGATTAATGACTTTTGTCGTTGGGCTAACCGGGGGAATTGGTTGCGGAAAATCAAGCACCAGCCAAATCTTCTCTGATTTAGAGATTGATGTTATCGATACGGATGTCATTTCCCGGGAATTAACCCAGTCAGGTGGATCGGCAATTCAAATGATACAAAACACATTCGGAGATGTTTTCATAACTGCTGATGGCGCTCTGGATAGAAATAAAATGCGTAACCTGATCTTCTCATGCGGTGATGCGCGACTCAAGCTTGAGGAAATCATGCATCCATTGATTCTTGAAGAGACGCTTTTGCAAGCTAAACAAACCCACTCTCCCTATATCATTATCGTTATTCCGTTGCTGTTTGAAACGAACGACTATGACAATATCGTTCAGCGTACTGTGGTCGTTGATTGCGATGAACAGCAACAACTTTCACGCACTATGACACGCAGCCATTTGTCGGGAGAAAAGGTGAAAGCTATCATGGTAACTCAACTCTCACGAGAAGCCCGTTTAAAGAAAGCAGATGATGTTATTATTAATAACCAAGATATTGAGCATCTCAGAATGCAGGCACTCCAGCTACATTACAAATATCTGATACTTTCAGAAAAAAACCAGATATTAGGGTTTAAAAGCTAGAGCTCATTTAAAAATTTAATTTTTATTTGTGAAATGATCTTGCTTAAGGCAAGATTCCAATCTTCCTCTTCCTTGTGAATGCCTACCTATTGTGATTTGTTACGAACACCCATTGAATGAGCGTATCCGCACTTTGCTACGATTAGAAGATCTATTTAATAAAATCGATTTCTTTTCAACCAAAGACACAGCTACTGAACATCATGCTGCACTCACAGCATTGTTCGAGGTTCTTGAGATCACCAGCCGCGCAGATATTAAATCGGATTTATTACAAGAACTGGAAAGACAAAAGCAAATACTTGAGATGCTGCGGAAAAACCCAAATGTCTCTGAAACAGTGCTTGATACTGTACTCAATAATATTAAAATCACTTTTAGAGAAATGCTGGATTTGCCTGGAAAGGTGGGTGAACATTTACGCGAAAACGAATGGCTAATGGCAATCAAACAACGCATCGGAATTCCAGGTGGTTGTTGTGTCTTCGATTTACCATCCTATCATTATTGGTTAAATGTAGATCCCGCTTGCCGACATAGCGATTTTTATGAGTGGCTAGCGCCATTTCAACCGGTACGTAATGCATTTGGAATTGTGCTCTACTTACTAAGAAAAAGTGGAAGAACTCTGCAAGCTGTTGCAAGTCAGGGTGTTTTCCAACAAGTCGGATCAGAGTATACAGCTCATATGTTAAGACTTAATTTGCGTGATGATTTACCCTGTGTGCCTGAAATTAGTGCTAACAAATATGCATTGAATATTCGTTTTATTCCTTCTCAATCAGGACAGAAAAATAAGATCTACGAAGGTGATGTTACATTCGAACTCACCTTCTGTAATCTTTAAGTAGTCCGCTCTGAATAATCCATAACGATATGATTTTATGTAATGAATAGATAATTGAGCGGTTAAATTCACCAGTTCTTGGTAAACTTGCAGCAATTTCCTGCAAATTTAGCGAGAGTTACATGGGACCAAAACCGCGCACGCCAGAGAACAATGACTTATTTCGCCAACGGTTGGATGAACTGGTCAACCTGAGTCATCCCTTGGTGCAACTGGCGCAGCACATTGACTGGTCAGTGTTCGAGCACGGTTGGGTCGGTTTTTTTCCATCACATCGCGGTCGCCCTGCGACCAGACCCCGCTTGGTGGCTGGACTGCTGTACCTAGAGCTTACTCAAAAATCATAACTAACTGATTGAGTTTAACAATATTGTATTATTTGGTAAAATAGTGCACATAAATATGTAAATTAACACCAAAAGCCGTGCACTATGATTCGTTATGTCAGTCA
>JAGNZK010000040.1 GCA_017984435.1 Nitrosomonas sp.
GTATCGAAGAAGTAGAATTTGCTACATTGGAATGGGTGGATTGGTTCAACAATCGAAGACTGCTGGATACAATCGGATATGTCCCACCGGCAGAATTTGAAACGGCGTATCATCGCCAACAGGAAGAATCAGCTGATGCAGCTTGACTCAAGAAAACATGTCTCCGGGAAATCCGGGGCGATTCACTTGCGTTTGGTGTGTTATTCGCGACATTGGTTACTTTGGTGCTGGTACCCATCAGCTGTGTGGTGCTGAAGGAAGTTTCTCAGCAGAAATCGATTAATAATACGATGGAAAAGCGTTTTAGTTGAATCTTTAATTTCATCAGAAAAAAATGACCTCTTACCCTTTATTATTAAAACAACTCTGGCATACGCCTTTGGCGAATGCGCCAGAACAAGAAATCGTCTATCGTGATCAGTTACGCATGACTTATCGTCAAGCTTATGCCCGTATTGGTCAATTCGGCGCCGCACTGGCTGCCGATGGTTTCCGGCAAGGTGAAGTGATTGCGGTCATGGATCACGACAGCCATCGGTATCTCGAATGCTATTTCGCCATACCGATGGCTGGTGCAACGATGATGACGGTCAACACCAAGCTGACGCCGGCGCAGATTGCCTATACGTTGAATCACTCCCGCGCGTCTATGCTGTTATTACATGCTGATTTCATCTCGATTATCGAAAGCATTCGTACAGAATTATCAGGAATACGCAAGTTGATTGTCATCGCGGATGGGGCGGCGATGCCGCAGACCATTTTGCAATTTGATGATGAATATGAATGCTGGCTGGCGAATCAGGTAGATGATTTTAATTTTGCGGATTTTGATGAGAATACCCGCGCGACGGTTTTCTATACGACCGGCACCACCGGTGCACCTAAAGGTGTTTATTATACACACAGGCAATTGGTGCTGCACACGCTTGCAGCGGGTATGGCACTGACGGCACCGGCAGTACGGCAACGATTTCATTCTGAAGACGTCTACATGCCGCTGACACCGATGTTTCATGTACATGCCTGGGGTATTCCCTATATTGCCACGCTGCTGGGTGTGAAGCAGGTTTATCCAGGACGCTATGCACCTGATAGGCTACTGAAACTGATTCGTGAAGAACAGGTTACTTGCTCGCATTGCGTACCTACTTTATTGAGAATGGTATTGACAGCAGCGCAAGCATCTGCGGTTAATCTGCATGGATGGAAGGTCGTCGTTGGTGGATCGGCGTTGCCACAAGCACTGGCCAAACAAGCGCTGGAAATGGGGGTCGATTGTTTCGCCGGTTACGGTTTATCTGAAACTGCGCCCATATTGACGCTGGCGCAATTGACCGCCGGCAATAGCACGCAAGATTTGGTAACGGATGACGCACTGACTGATTTATGTTGTGCCGGACGCGCGATACCGCTGGTGGATTTGCAAATCGTCGATGAGGCGATGCAGCCGCAGGCTCATGATGGACAAAGCAACGGTGAAATCGTGGTGCGTGCACCTTGGCTGACGCAGGGTTATCTGGATAATCCTGAAGCCAGCGAGGAACTCTGGCGCGATGGTTATTTGCACACACAAGATATTGGTGTTATTGATAAAAAGGGTTACCTGCGCATTACCGATCGTCTGAAAGACGTCATCAAAGTTGCCGGCGAGTGGGTATCTTCACTGGAAGTGGAAAACGCATTAGCCTTGGTTTCCGGTGTCAGGGAAGTTGCTGTAATCGGCGTGCCGGATAAACGCTGGGGAGAGCGTCCGCTGGCATTGCTGGTTGTAGATAAGAATCTGTTCAATGAATCGGCCGCACAGGAGCAGCTGCGACTATTTATCGCGCGTGGATCGGTTTCAAAACATGCGCTGTTGACGCAATTCAAGCAGGTTGATGTCATTGCTAAAACCAGTGTGGGCAAAATCGATAAAAAGGCCTTGCGCGTAGAGCACATTCCTGCAAGTTAAACGATTCATGACGAAGCTGCATCGGTTCTTTGCTCCATATACTTTGTTTGAATCTTATCCACCATCAGACAACTAGTCTCAATCAAGGAAATTAATGTGAAAATTCGATCCGTGTTGTGTTCATTGGGGTGCATGTTATTCACGATGTTATTCCTGAATGCTTGTCAGCAACCTACCCAGTCGCCAGCAAAAATTGATGACGGTGCGTTTTGCCTTATTGGAAACGTCATTACTGGCTGGCATGAACCGGCAATGGTGGGAAATGGGGCATGCCAGTAACCTGACAGAATTTCAGCATGCGCTGCAAGGCCAGCATCTGCCACTCTTCAATGTCGTCTATGCGGATGCGGATAAGCATATTATGCTTGCTTTCAATGGCATCATCCCAGTGCGGGACGTGGGAGATGCAGCTTTCTGGCGCACGCCTGTGCGCGGAGATGACTCGAGCCTGATTTGGACGAAAACACATGCCTACGCGGACTTGCCCAAATCGATCGATCCTCCCGGCGGTTGGGTACAAAATTCCAATGGCGCGCCTTGGTATATGACAATGCCTTTCCTCGATAAAAACCAGTATCCGTCCAACATCGCAGCGGATGTGACCAATAACCGTGAATTGCGGGGATTGCAGATGCTGAGTGAACATAAACAAATGAGCTATGCGGAATTGATCGCTGCCAAGCATTCGACGCGTGCGTTGGTCGCCGATCAATTGCTGGATGAATTGGTTGCTGCTGCGCGGGGCAGTGATGATCCGTTGCTGCAGCAGGCTGCCGAGGTATTGGCGCGCTGGGATCGTCAATATTTAGCAGAAAGTCGAGGCGGATGGCTTTTCGGTATCTGGTTTGAGAAATGGCTGGAAAGAACGATCACCCAAACTATCGATGCTGATCCCGATTACAATTTTATCTTTGGTCAACTTCTCGGTGGTCGTTTTTATGCGCAGCCTTTTGATCCGACTCAACCACTGACTACGCCGCGTGGCTTGGCAGATGTGCCGTTGGCGATACTGGCTTTGCGTGATGCTGCCAGTGAATTGCAAGCAACGGTTGGCGCACTCGATATTGCTTGGGGCGATATCGCTCGTTTGCGTCGTGGTAAGACTGATTTGCCCGGCAATGGTGCCGGCACTGCATTAGGTGTTTTCCGCGAAATTGTTTATGAGCCGGATGAGGATGGTAAATTCAAGTCGTCCTCCGGCGACACGTATATCGCGTTGGTTGAATTCTCACAGCCTGTTCGCGCCCAAGTACTGATAACCTACGGTAACGCTACCCAGAGCAATACTTTTGAGACGGGTGATCAGCTGTATCTGGCTGCACAGCAACAGCTTCGTCCCGCTTGGCGTACGCTGGAAGAGATTAAAGCGAATTTGGTGATGAGTGAACGCCTGATACATTAGTGATGAAAGAATTGGCCAGTTGTTTGTAAGCTGCCTGACCAATTTCCTACGTGGAATATTTCTTTATCGATGCTGCCGCGACGTTCATCGGTTTAGTTTTAATCACGTGGAAAATGAAATCAATCAGTCATTAATGGATTGTGTCGTGCATAGTTTGTTGAATCAGTAAACTTTATGGGATAATCGCGCGTTAACCCAATTTTAAATTTGCATGATGCCAACGTTATACGACAAACTTTGGAACCAACACTTGGTACATACTGAATCCGCCGAGCCGGATAGTATGGCATTGATCTATATTGACCGCCATTTAGTGCATGAAGTAACCAGTCCGCAAGCATTTGAGAGCTTAAAGCTGGCAGGGCGAAAACCTTGGCGTCTTGATTCCATTCTGGCGGTCGCGGATCATAATGTTCCAACGACTGATCGCAGTCACGGCATTCACGATCCGATTTCGCGCTTGCAGGTGGATACGCTGGATCAGAATTGCGATGAACTGGGTATTACCGAATTTAAAATGCAGGATTTGCGCCAAGGCATCGTGCATGTCATTGGTCCTGAGCAGGGCGCAACCTTGCCTGGCATGACGGTGGTTTGCGGTGATTCACATACCAGTACACATGGAGCTTTTGGTTGCTTGGCATTTGGTATTGGTACTTCAGAGGTTGAACATGTATTGGCGACACAATGCTTATTGATGAAAAAAGCCAAAACTATGCGTATTTCGGTTGAAGGCAAATTGGGTTTGGGGATTACCGCTAAGGATATCGCCTTGGCAATCATCGGTGAGATTGGCACCGCGGGTGGAACCGGCTATGCGCTTGAATTCACAGGTAGCGCCATTCGTGCTTTGTCGATGGAAGGACGTATGACGTTGTGTAATATGGCCATTGAGGCCGGCGCACGTGCGGGTATGGTGGCTGTTGATGATACGACGATTGATTATATTAAAGGTCGTCCTTTTGCACCGAAAGGCGAGCTGTGGGATAGGGCGGTAACTTATTGGCGCACACTACAGAGCGATGCTGATGCGGTTTTTGACCGGACAGTGATGTTGGATGCTGCGCAAATCAAGCCCCAGGTGACCTGGGGGACTTCCCCTGAAATGGTCACAACGATTGATGGCGCGGTGCCTGATCCTGCGCTCATCAGCGATGAAGTGAAACGTCATGATATGCAGCAAGCCTTGAATTATATGGGGTTACGTGCCAATACGCCGATTCAGCAGATCACGCTCGACAAAATATTTATCGGTTCCTGCACCAATTCGCGTATTGAAGACCTACGAGCAGCCGCACACGTCGTTAAAAATAAACACATTGCAGCTAACATTAAGCAGGCTCTGGTAGTGCCGGGTTCCGGCTTGGTCAAAAAACAAGCCGAACAGGAAGGATTGGATCGGATTTTTCTGGCGGCTGGATTTGAATGGCGTGAGCCGGGATGTTCCATGTGTCTGGCAATGAATGATGATCGATTGACTGCCGGAGAGCGATGCGCCTCGACCTCGAATCGTAATTTTGAGGGCAGGCAAGGACCCGGTGGTAGAACGCACTTGGTCAGTCCGGCGATGGCGGCTGCGGCTGCTATTGCCGGTCATTTTGTCGATGTGCGTAAAATAGGTGCAGCACAATAAATGGAAAAATTTCATACTCTTACCGGTTTGGTGGTGCCGTTGGATCGTGCCAATGTGGATACCGATGCCATCATTCCCAAGCAATTTCTTAAATCCATTAAACGCTCGGGTTTTGGGCAGAATTTATTTGACGAATGGCGTTATCTGGATCATGGCGAGCCGGGTATGGATCCGACAAAACGTCAGCCAAATCCGGGGTTCGTGTTGAATCAGCCGCGTTATCAAGGCGCACAGATATTGCTGGCACGTGCAAATTTCGGTTGCGGATCGAGTCGCGAGCATGCACCCTGGTCGCTTCAGGATTATGGTTTTCGCGTCATCATTGCGCCCAGCTTTGCGGACATATTCTTTAATAATTGTTTCAAGATTGGTTTGCTACCCATCATGCTTGACGCGGCAATACTGGATCGTTTGTTTGAAGAAGTAAAATCAAATGAGCGCTACAATCTCACGGTAAATTTGCAGAAACAAACAGTTACCACACTCAACGATGAGGTATTCAATTTTGAGGTTGATACTTTTCGCAAGCACTGCCTGTTGAATGGTTTGGATGAGATTGGATTGACCTTGCAACATGCGGAAAAAATCAAACAATTTGAACAGAAACGGCGCAACGAGCAACCTTGGTTGTTTCTGTAAATGACATGGCAAAAATTAGAATATGATGAAAATTGCTGTTTTAGCAGGTGACGGGATCGGGCCGGAAATTATTGCGCAAGCTGTGCGAGTGTTGGATGCTTTAAAAGCGGATGGCTTAGATATTGAATTGGAATATGGATTGATTGGCGGTTGTGCGGTGGATAAAACCGGAGAACCTTACCCGGAAGCGACGCATCAATTAGCCAGTCAGGCGGATGCCGTTCTGTTAGGTGCTGTGGGTGGCCCGCAATATGATACATTGCCGCGCCAGCAGCGCCCTGAAAGAGGTTTGCTTGCTATCCGCAAGGCACTCAATTTATTTGCCAATTTGCGCCCGGCGATACTTTATCCGGAGCTGGCGAATGCTTCCAGTTTGAAATATGACGTGGTTGCCGGTCTCGATATCATGATTGTGCGTGAACTGACTGGCGATATTTATTTTGGTGAGCCGCGCGGTATTGAGATGCGCGACGGGCAACGTGTTGGATTTAACACCATGCTCTACAGTGAAGCGGAAATACGGCGAATTGCGCATGTGGCTTTTCAAGCGGCCAGTAAACGACAAGGTAAATTGTGTTCTGTCGATAAAATGAATGTACTGGAATGTACGCAATTATGGCGTGATGTCGTGATTGAAGTCTCAAAGGAATATCCGCAAGTGATCCTTTCGCATATGTTGGTTGATAATGCCGCCATGCAGTTAGTACGTAATCCCAAACAATTTGATGTCATGGTTACCGGAAACATGTTTGGTGACATATTGTCTGATGAAGCCTCAATGTTAACAGGATCCATTGGAATGCTACCTTCCGCTTCTCTGGATGAAAATAATAAAGGTTTGTATGAGCCGATTCATGGCTCAGCGCCGGATATTGCCGGAAAGGATGTAGCTAACCCGCTCGCAACGATATTGTCAGTTGCTATGATGCTGCGCTATACGTTTAATCAGGAAGATGCCGCGCAACGGATAGAAAATGCTGTTAAGAAGGTTCTGGCGCTGGGTTTCCGAACAAAAGATATTGTTGAACCTGGCATGAAATCTGTTGGTACTAAAGCAATGGGTGATGCGGTATTGTCATTATTGTGAATGTGTTCTAGATAAGGCATGTCCATTTAGAGGCAGATTGAAATATAAGGTGGAATTCATGCGTTAAGTTATTTGTTATGGATTTGTAAAGTAAGTTAATATTTAGGCAGGTGTTTTTTTAATTAAATAATTGATGGTCAATTTTAGGATAAGAGATAAGCAATGAAACAAGTTGGTTTTGTTGGTTGGCGTGGAATGGTCGGCTCCGTACTAATACAGAGAATGCGGGAAGAAGAAGATTTTTCTCTGATAGATCCCGTTTTTTTTACAACATCTCAAAAAGGTGGCGCAGGTCCTGAAATTGGCAAGGAAATTCCAGTTCTGAAAGATGCTTTTGATATCAAACAACTGGGAGCAATGGATATCATTATTTCCTGTCAGGGTGGTGATTATACCCATCAAGTTGTTAAACAGTTACGCCAATCCGGATGGCAAGGATATTGGATTGATGCGGCATCTGCACTGCGCATGGAAGATGATGCGGTGATCATACTGGATCCGGTTAATATGCCGGTGATCAAACAAGCACTGCACGATGGCGTAAAAAATTACATTGGCGGTAATTGCACGGTAAGTTTGATGCTAATGGCGGTTGGCGGTTTGTTTGAGAAAGGCATGGTGGAATGGATGAGTGCCATGACTTATCAAGCTGCATCGGGTGCCGGTGCCAAAAATATGCGTGAATTGCTGCAACAAATGGGCGAAGCGCATAGGGTTGCAAAAGATTTACTGGATGATCCTGCTTCAAATATTCTGGATATTGATCGTGAAGTTGCCGGCACACTACGTGACAAGAAATTTCCAACAGAAAATTTTGGCGTACCATTGGCAGGTAGCTTGATTCCCTGGATTGATAAAGAGGTTGCCAATGGACAGAGTCGTGAAGAATGGAAAGGGCAAGCGGAAACCAATAAGATTCTTGGAAGAAGTGATCGGCAGATACCCGTCGATGGTATCTGTGTACGTGTCGGTGCGATGCGGTGTCATAGCCAAGCCTTGACGATTAAGTTAAAACAAGATGTGCCACTCGATGAAATCGAAGAGATTATTGCCAATTCCAATGATTGGGTGCACGTTGTTCCCAACGAACGAGAGGCAACTACTTCAAAATTAACACCTACCGCTGTCACCGGATCTTTGTCGATACCTGTAGGCCGCATGCGCAAGTTGGCGATGGGGGGAGAGTATCTGTCGGTTTTTACAGTGGGTGATCAGTTGCTTTGGGGTGCTGCGGAACCCTTGCGGAGAATGTTACGTATACTGATTGAACATTAAATGTGCTTACAATTTTCAATTGTCCAAATTGAGTGATGACATTTTTATCAATGATCGAGAATTTTCTAAAATGAATTAACCTATTATTCAAAGCATAATCTCACTATGTGATTACGTTACAATGCTGGCCTGTCGATATTTATTTTCAAAGAACTAAAAAGGGTATCTCAGTGTATAAAACTTCTTTTAGAGTAAGCTTGTTGGTAATCATGCTAATGTTACCGTGGACCGCTATTTATGCAGCAGGGCTCGGTAAATTGATGCTGAATTCAGGACTGGGACAACCGCTCAGTGCTGAAATTGATATTGTTATTACTAACCGTGATGAGGTGTCGTCTCTAAAAGCCAGTATTGCACCCCGAGAGGCCTTTGCCCAAGCGGGTATCAATTATGAATCTAACTTTTCGGCTCTCAAGATCTCGATAGAATCGAGAACGAATGGCAATCCGTATATCAAACTTACTTCACCTCAGGCTGTCAATGATCCCTTTCTAAATATCTTGGTGGAATTGAATTGGAATTCAGGACGTATATTACGTGAATATGCCGTCTTGCTTGATCCTGTTGAAGTCAATACACAGAATGTTGCCGTACCCGGTGTCAATGCCGCTCCGGTAATACCTGCAACAAAAAAAGAAACGAAAAGATCTTCTGATGTTAAAAAGGATCGTCCAAGTAAAAATTCATCCAAGTCAGTGAGTCGTGCTGCTAATCAAACACGAGATAGCTATGGACCAGTCATTCGAGGAGATAATTTATCGTTGATTGCACGCCAGGTTTTACCTGCCGGGGTTGATCTTAATCAGATGCTCGTAGCACTTCATCGTGCGAACCGTGATGCTTTTATCGCGAACAATATGAATTTACTTAAGGTAGGTGCGATTCTAAGAATACCTGAGAAAAGTGAAGTTGCAGCAATTGATACCTCGGCGGCGAGAGCCGAAATCAGGATGCAGGTTGCGGATTGGCATAATTATCAAGGTAAGGTAGCGGCCATTGCCAGTGAATCGTCAACTCATGCCGATATTCGTCAATCTGATCAAGGTAAAATTACGACCAGTATCGATAAAAAATCTGTTTCAACCCGTGAATCTCCTAAGGAAGTATTGAGGCTATCGAGTGGTACGCAGGCAATAGATAAAAATGGTCAAATCTCGGAATCCGCTTTAGTAGATCGTCTTCGTATGATGGAAGAAGATGCCATTGCGCGTAATCTTGCCTTGCAGGAAGCCAATCAACGCGTAGCTATGCTGGAAAAGAGCATTGAGAATTTAAAGCAATTGTTGGAATTGAAAGATTCGGTTTTAGCTCAAGCGCAGATTAAAGCAGGATCCGTTTCCAATGCTGATATCAATGCGGAAAGGCAACCGGTAAAGACTGTTGATTCGTTACCTGAAAACAATGTTAGGCCGGATACGGATGCTTTGCAGGTATCAGAACAAAAAACTCCAATTGCTCAACTTGCTAGTGAAACAGCGATAAAAGATACGGAAGTTAAGCCACTACCGGTACAGGAAACAGAAGATCAGTCACTCACGGATCAGATATTCGGCAATATCGAATACATTGGTGCTGCTTTAATTTCTCTATTATTAATCATATTGCTAGTTCTTAAGAAACGTCGTAGTCAGTCAAAAGAAGACGTGGATATCGATGAAAGGAATACAAATTTTTCTTCTGCGATGCAATCAAGAATGGCATCGATGGCTGGTGCGCAAACGATACCTGTCGCCGGAGCTAATCATTCGTTTGCAGAACATGAAAAAGATGATGATTTAACGTATGAGAACATGGATGCCCATCCTGAAGCCGGAGGGTATGATGAGAGATTTAATAGAGATTCCGCAGATTACGAAGAACATACTGAACAAATCGAGAAATCTGAATTAGAAACTGAGTCTATTGCTGAATTGTCGGAGGAAAACGACAGGCTGGCGGATGATGCAGAATCGAATGATCAAACGATAGATTTAAATTTAGAAGAAGATTTTGAAGAAAACGATAAGCAATCAATTGATTTCCAGAAAGATCATGATGTTACTGATTTTGTGAATGAGACTGCCTTTGATTTAACGGATGAGGCGAATGGAATGAAACAGAATTTAGCGATTGCGCACGATGCTGAGGAAACGATTGAATTATCAGAGAGCCCCACGAATTTACAAGAAACCATTCATGCTTCTGATTCCGAATTGGAAATCGATTTCGATGACTCAAAAGATGCACTGGATCCCGTAAATTCTGAAGATATCGCTGCAGAGAAAGACAATGCCATCGAGTTTACTCATTCGGATATTGATTTAACAGAAGAAGAGATTTCCAGTGAAAGCGAGATATCTAAGACAAATGCGGAATCCAAATCGACCAACGATGATTTTAAGGCCCCTGAGTTAATGGATGAATCTTTAGACTTTGTTCAACATCAGGAGATCGCAGGGAATGCGATGAAGTCAGCATCCGGTTTGCCAGAACTTGGGCTGGATGACATTAACCTGGATATCGAAGATTCAAATTCAGTTGATAAAATAGATGAAGCACCAGATTTGAGTGACGAGAACGAGCAATGGCAAGAAGTTGAAACCAAATTAGATTTGGCAAAGGCTTATCAAGAAATGGATGATAAAGAAGGCGCCAAAGAAATGCTCGAAGAGGTGATTCGTGACGGTAATGCAAAACAGAAAAAAGCTGCAAGAAAATTACTGAAAAGCTTATAGCGATAACTATTTCTTGCATATCGATTATTGAGTGCCAGCTAATTTGGAAGGGCAGTTTTTCATTTGTGCGAATAATCCTTGTCTTAGAATATGATGGTAGTCGTTATTGCGGATGGCAGAGCCAACCTGAAGGTTGCTCAATTCAGGACGCGCTTGAGACAGCTTTGTCTGAGATAGCAAAAGAGAAAATTCGTGTTGTTACCGCTGGGCGTACTGATGCAGGCGTTCATGCACTGTATCAGGTAGTACATTTCGATACGTTGGCACAGCGCCCGATCAGTGCATGGATACGGGGTGTCAATGCATTGCTTCCTAATGATGTGGCGATACTGTGGGCTACCGAAACATCCGATGAATTTCACGCAAGATACAGTGCGTTTGAGCGGCGCTACCTGTATTTACTGTTAAACCAGTCTGTTAGACCTGGGATTAATGATAAGAAGGTGGGTTGGTTTCATCACCCGCTTGAATTGGAGAAAATGCAAGCTGCAGGCAGCATCTTAGTTGGTGAACATGACTTCTCCTCTTTCCGGGCGGCCGAGTGCCAAGCAAAATCCCCCATACGAACAATTACACAATTGCGTATTACCCGCTATGGCGATCTACTGATTTTTGATCTACGTGCAAATGCATTTTTACAGCACATGGTGAGAAATATTGTCGGTTGCCTTGTTTATATTGGTAAAGGGAAGTATTCTCCGGGATGGATGTATGAATTACTGGAGAGCTGCAATCGAACATATGCGGCACCGACTTTTTCATCTTCGGGTTTATATCTGGCGGGTGTAAGGTATGATCGTCGTTGGTGTATGCCGGAATTTGCTGAGGTGCCAATGATTCCGGGTATATCCATACATAATTAGGTACACAAAAAAATCATTTATCACGATGTCAGTACGCGTAAAAGTGTGTGGAATTACCCGCTGTGAAGATGCGAAAGCCGCGGTGCGGTTAGGTGCGGATGCGATCGGTTTTGTTTTTTGGCCGCACAGTGCACGCTATATTAATCCAGAGATGGCACATCATATTGCTGTAAACATACCCCCTTTTGTTTGTACCGTCGGCGTTTATGTTGACCCGGATGTTGCTTGGGTCGAAGAAACTATTCAAGCCGCACAATTAGATCTGCTTCAATTTCATGGCGATGAATCGCCAGAATTTTGTGATCAGTTCTCACGACCTTATATTAAAGCGATTAGAGTCAAACAAGACACAGATTTGTTACAATATGCCGAGCGTTACGGTGCGGCAAAAGGGTTATTACTGGATACTTATGCTGCAAATATGCCCGGGGGTACTGGGCATGTTTTTGATTGGCATCTTATTCCACAACAACTGCCACTGCCGCTTATTCTTTCCGGCGGCTTAAATCCTGATAATGTGGCAATGGCAATCAAACAAACTCAGCCGTGGGCAGTTGATGTTTCAAGTGGCGTGGAAGCTGCAAAAGGTATTAAAGATGAAAAGAAAATTTTTGCTTTCATGCAAGGAGTTAAACAATCGTGAGTGCTTATGATCTTCCCAATAAAGATGGCCATTTTGGACCGTATGGCGGCATATTTGTTGCTGAAACTTTAATCTCGGCGCTGGAAGATTTACGGAAGCAATATGAACATTACTGTAATGATCCGGATTTTCAGGCAGAGTTTGCTTATGAGTTAAAACATTACGTAGGACGTCCCAGCCCGATATATCACGCTAAAAGATGGTCTGAGCATTTAGGTGGTGCGCAGATACTTTTGAAACGTGAAGATCTGAATCATACCGGTGCACATAAAATCAACAATACCATCGGTCAGGCATTATTAGCCAAGCGCATGGGAAAAAAACGTGTCATTGCAGAGACAGGCGCTGGTCAGCATGGTGTCGCCACCGCCACAGTGGCGGCACGTTACGGCATGGAATGTGTTGTATATATGGGATCCGAAGATGTTAGGCGGCAGGCTACCAATGTTTATCGTATGAAGCTCCTGGGTGCAACGGTAGTGCCGGTAGAATCCGGGTCCCGGACACTAAAGGATGCGTTGAATGAAGCGATGCGCGACTGGGTTACCAATGTTGAGAATACATTTTATATCATCGGTACTGTCGCAGGACCGCATCCCTACCCGATGATGGTGCGGGATTTTCAGACGATTATCGGGAATGAAGCCAAAGTACAGATGCAAGAAGACTTCAATCGGCAACCGGATGCCCTTATTGCTTGTGTCGGCGGCGGATCCAATGCAATCGGCTTATTCTATCCTTATATTGATGACACCAATGTCCGATTGATCGGCGTGGAAGCTGCGGGAAAAGGCATTGAAACAAACCAGCATGCAGCAACCTTATCGACGGGTAAACCCGGCGTATTGCATGGAAATCGTACCTATCTGATTCAGGATGAGAATGGCCAGATTATTGAAACACATTCCATTTCAGCTGGTCTTGATTATCCTGGCGTCGGACCGGAGCATGCTTGGTTGAAAGACTGTGGGCGTGCTGAATATGTTGCGATCACTGATGATGAAGCATTAGCTGCATTCCATACACTGTGCCGCTACGAAGGCATCATGCCGGCACTGGAATCAAGTCATGCATTGGCTTACGCCGCTCAATATGCACCTACGCTGCCTAAAGATAAACTATTGCTGGTTAATTTGTCTGGTCGAGGTGATAAGGATATGGCAACCGTCGCGCAAATGTCCGGTTTAACACTCTAGCAATCGAATAATAAGCATATTTTTATTTTGTAATTTCCTGAAAAGAATTGAGAGCGGATTAATGCAGATTAACCTAGACAGTATTAAGAATTTAATGAATTTTTTTAGCGATCAGGATGATACTAAAAAAATAAATCGTATTGCTAAGACATTCACTGCACTAAAAAAACAAAATAGAAAGGCCTTGATTCCATTTATCACTGCGGGTGATCCCAATCCGGAAATCATGGTTCAGTTGATGCATCGGTTAGTTCAATCCGGGGCTGACATCATAGAATTGGGTGTGCCTTTTTCGGATCCGATGGCAGATGGACCTACAATACAGCGTTCGTCAGAGCGTGCGTTAAAACATCATGTGAGTCTCAATAGTGTATTGGCGATGGTAGCCGAATTCAGAAAAACGGATACGAGTACGCCGGTTGTTTTGATGGGGTATGCAAATCCTATTGAGGCATTGGGTTATGAATCGTTTGCAACCAAAGCAAAAGATTGTGGTGTGGATGGTGTTCTTATCGTTGATTATCCACCTGAAGAATCGGGAGAATGGGTGCAATGCCTGGATCAACAGGGGATTGATGCGATCTTTTTATTGTCTCCCACAACGCCCCAAGCGCGCATTGAACAGGTCGCAAAACTGGCTAGAGGTTATGTTTATTACGTTTCGCTAAAAGGAGTCACTGGAGCATCACACCTAAATCTTCAAGATGTGAGTACAGCCTTGAAGCAATTGCGCAATGATATTTCATTACCGATTGGTGTCGGATTTGGTATTCGTGATGGAGCAACAGCCAAAGCAGTGGCTGATCTGGCGGATGCCGTAGTGATCGGTAGCCGGATTATTGAAGAAATTGAGAGATCTTCTGACACGGAACTACTGGATAATGTTGGAAACTTACTAGCCACTTTACGCAAAGCCATAGATGGTAACTAAAGCAGCATTCAATATACAGTTTAGGAAACGACGCTCATGAGTTGGTTTCAGAATATTATTCCGCCGAAAATTAAAAGAAAAGAAACGGGCGAAAAGAAGATAGTGCCGGAAGGCTTATGGAGTAAATGCAATACTTGTGAAGCTGTTTTATATTACACAGACTTGGTCAAGAATCTGAATGTTTGTCCTAAATGTAACTATCATAATCGCATTTCTGCGAGAAACCGTCTGGACTGGTTACTTGATGCGGATGGTCGACATGAAATTGGTGCTGAAGTGATTGCTACGGACGCACTTAAATTTAAAGATAGTAAACGTTATGTGGATCGCTTGTCACAAGCAAAGGAAAGTACGGATGAAGATGATTCTTTGGTAGTGATGCGAGGAACCATCAATACTGTTCCGGTCGTTGTGGCAGTATTTGAGTTTGGTTTTATGGGCGGCTCTATGGGTTCTGTGGTAGGTGAGCGTTTTGTGCGCGGTGTCAGAGCTTGTATCGAGCAACATTCACCATTTATATGTGTTAGTGCCAGCGGTGGTGCGCGGATGCAGGAAGGTCTGTTTTCACTCATGCAAATGGCTAAAACAACGGCCGCGCTGACACGGCTCAGTCATAATAAATTACCTTTCATATCCGTCCTGACTGATCCAACCATGGGTGGTGTTTCAGCGAGCTTTGCTTTTATCGGTGATGTGGTAATTGCTGAACCTGGTGCACTCATTGGTTTTGCTGGACCACGTGTCATTGAGCAAACAGTGCGACAAACACTTCCGGAAGGTTTTCAACGCGCTGAATTTCTATTGCAGCATGGCGCTATCGATATGATTGTGGATCGAAGACAAATGCGCGACAAGATCGTTAATCTTTGTACGCAACTGATGCGCATTCCTGCCCCTGTCGCATCTTAGTCGGGTATTTGATTGTGACTTGATGCATATGCGATGAATGCGCCAGATATAGAGCTTGATTCACTTTCTGATTGGTTGACTTATCTTGAAACACTTCATCCCCAAACGATTGAAATGGGACTGAATCGTGTGAATCAGGTCAAACTGAAACTTGGATTAATGCCTGCATTCCCCGTTATTATGGTTGGTGGTACTAACGGTAAAGGTTCGGTTTGCACCATGCTTGAATCAATCCTGTCTTGTGCGGGTTATAAAGTAGGTTGTTATACTTCACCGCATTTACTTCGCTATAACGAGCGTGTTCGTATCGATAAAAAAGAAGTCGATGATGAAAAGCTCTGCTGCGCATTTGGACAAATAGATACTGCAAGGAAAGATTGCCAGACTTCATTAACTTTTTTTGAGTTTGGGACATTGGCTGCCATGTGCGTATTCGTAAAAGCACAGGTTGATGTGGCGATTTTAGAAGTGGGTCTGGGTGGCCGTTTGGACGCCGTCAATATATTTGATGCCGACTGTTCGATTCTGACCAGTATTGATTTGGACCATGTTGAGTATCTTGGGGATACACGGGAAAAGATAGGATTCGAGAAAGCGGCGATCTTTAGAAAAGATAAACCAGCCATTTGCGCCGAAATTGATTTGCCTAATTCGGTTAATCAGCAAGTTACAAATGTCGGCGCGAGTTTCTTTCAATTTACCCAAGAATTTGGTTTCTCAAAAAAGGCTGCACAATGGGATTTTTGGGGGCCGAAGGGTTGGCGACATTCTTTACCCTTTCCAGCGTTGCGTGGTGACAAGCAGCTGCAAAATGCGAGTGCTTGTCTGGTTGCATTGGATACGCTGAATGAATTATTACCTGTCAGTATGAATGACATACGCCAGGGGTTGATTGAAGCTGTAATACTGGGCAGATTTCAAGTGATTTCAACACAACCGATGATCATTTTGGATGTGGCGCATAATCCGAAAGCAGCTTCAGTGTTATCGGAGAATCTGACTGCAACAAAACCGACTGGACGTACTTATGCGGTATTTGCCATGCTGCAGGATAAGGATATCTCCGGGGTCGTTAAAGAATTAAAGGATAATATTGATTTTTGGTTGGTATCAACGGTTTGTTCTCCCCGAGCGGCAACCGTAGATGATGTAGTCAATGAAATTTATAAGACTGGAATTACCAACGAAAAGAATATCATCTACAAGTTTCAGGATTGTATAGCAGCTTTTGTTTTTGCCTGTGAACAGGCCACTAAAAATGATAGAATTTGCATATTTGGATCTTTCTATACGGTGAGTGACGTGTTGCAGTATCTGAATACGCTGTCAGGTAAGTAATAATGGGAATCTCAAATGACTAAAAATATCAGTGAAGAAGAACTATTACTCAGAAAACGTGCTAGAAGACGTTTGGTTGGTGCAATTGTTCTGGTAATCTTCTCTGTCATTGTTCTGCCAATTATTTTCGATGAACCCAAGCCAGAAAATGAGCAGCATGACATTGCGATTAATTTGCCGGCACCCGATAAAAAAAGCAATAAAGATGATCTTGTGCCACCTAAAGAGGAATTAATGAGTCGTGGCGCTTTTCAAGAATATGACAAACCTAAAGTCGATCAGCAGAACATTGAGGAAGCTACGGAAGCACTGAGTGAACGCAAACGTACGCCAATTCCCGGTATTAAGCCGAAAATTGATAATAGATATTCACTTGAAACAAAAAATGTAACCGCTACCACAACCACAGCTACTACGAATGTTACCAATAGTGCCGCGGTAACACCTACAGATGTATCAAAAACAGATACATCCAAGGGATTTGTGATACAGCTCGGTGCATTTTCAGATCAGTTGAAAGCCAAGCAGCAACTCGATAACCTGGCAGCAAACGGATTTAAGGCGTATACGGAAGCACTTAAAACTGGTAGTGGCGAAGTGACGCGTGTGCGCATGGGACCATTTGTTACGCGGGATGTTGCCGAGAATGAATTGAAGAAGTTAAAAAAGCTTGGGCTTGATGGTGTGGTGACTTCAAAATAGATTATGAAAGTTAAGTAAGATTTAATTTATATCGTTAAATAACAGAGATTATACCAATTCAATTAATGACCGTTTTTGATTATGTCGTTTTCAGTATTTTTCTTGTATCGATCGTTTTAAGTATTATGCGAGGATTCGTTCGAGAAACGTTATCCATAGCTGGATGGATAGTGGCATTTATAATTGCCGGTGCTTACACTTCGTATTTTGAACAATTTCTACCTGTCGAAATAGCTGGCGAAACATTAAGATTCTCAATTGCATTTGTTTTAGCATTTCTTTCGGTATTACTGATTACGGCTTTAGTTACAATGTTGTTGTCCTCATTAATTAAAGGCATCGGACTAGGATTTATTGATCGGTTACTGGGTTCTGTATTTGGTTTCTTAAGAGCGTTGATTATTGTTACGTTAATAGTTTTAATCGCAGGATTAACGACAATTCCCAACCAAGTATTCTGGCAACAAGCTGTTTTAAGCCGTCCATTGGAAGCAATAGCGATACAGGTTTTACCCTGGTTACCCGATGATCTATCAAAACGTATTAGTTATGAAAGAAAATAAAATTCCCGATATCACTAAATGCCAGGGAATTTCAAATATGTTTGTACGATTATTGCCTTATAAAACAGCCCTTTTATTTGTTTATTAAATTTAACTTCTTAGGCTGAATAGAACAGAACTTACGGAGTATTTCTATGTGTGGAATTCTCGGCATCGTTGCACAATCACCGGCTAATCAATTACTTTATGATGGTTTATTGATGCTGCAGCATCGTGGACAAGATGCGAGTGGTATAGTGACAGCACAAGGTAATACCTTTCATATGCATAAAGGTTGCGGGCTGGTGCGCGATGTATTTCGAACAAGAGATATGCGGGCACTTGGTGGCAATATGGGTATTGGCCATGTGCGTTATCCTACGGCCGGATCTGCAACTTCCTCTGCTGAAGCGCAGCCTTTTTATGTGAATTCACCTTTTGGTATTGTACTCAGTCACAACGGAAATCTAACGAATGCCGAGCAGCTGAGTCAGGAGTTGTTTAGGGCCGATCTGCGGCATGTCAATACGAATTCAGATTCTGAAGTCTTGCTGAATGTTCTTGCCCATGAACTACAGGCCAGCACCCGTAATTACCAGCTTGATCCTGAGACAATTTTTGCTGCTGTATCCGGTGTACATAAACGGTGTAAAGGTGCGTATGCGGTAGTGGCGATGATTGCCGGTTATGGATTGCTGGCTTTCCGCGATCCTTACGGAATACGGCCATTAGTATTCGGTAGTATAGAGAATGAACTGGGTGATGAATATTTAATAGCTTCAGAAAGCGCTGCCTTAGATACCTTAGGCTTTAAGCTTATTCGTGATGTAAAACCAGGTGAGGCAATTTTTATTGATGAAGCAGGTAATTTTCATAGTAAACAATGTGCGGCAAAACACTCACTTAATCCTTGTATTTTTGAATATGTATACCTAGCCCGACCTGATTCAGTGATGGATGGTATTTCTGTGTATGAAACGCGATTAAACATGGGAGAATATCTCGCTGAGAAAATTAAGAAATCAATGCGGCATCTGGACATTGATGTTGTTATTCCAATACCGGATTCAAGTCGTCCCAGTGCTTTACAACTGGCAAATCGATTGGGTGTTAATTTTCGCGAGGGTTTTGTTAAGAATCGATATGTTGGTCGTACCTTTATTATGCCGGGGCAGCAGCAACGACGTAAATCAGTACGGCAGAAATTAAATGCCATGAGCATAGAATTTCGTGGTAAGAATGTTTTACTTGTGGATGACTCCATTGTACGTGGCACCACAAGCCGTGAGATTGTTCAGATGGCACGCGAGGCGGGTGCAAATAAAATTTACTTTGCATCTGCAGCGCCGCCGGTCAGATATCCTAATGTATATGGTATTGATATGCCAACCCGTCAGGAATTAATCGCAACGGATCGTAGCAACGAGGAGATTTGTAGCGAGATTGGTGCCGATCATCTTATTTTTCAGGATCTGGACGCACTTAATCATGCTGTTTCAAAGATGTCACCCACGATAAAGAAATTTGAAACTTCATGCTTTAATGGCGATTATGTTACGGGTGATGTGACATCCGAGTATTTACATGCGATTGAGTTGCAACGAAATGTTGATCACCCTTTTTCGCAATCCAGATCTAATACACAACTTGATTTAAGTTTAGTTGTCTCTGATTAGGTTTAGGGGAAACTAAAAAGCTGTTGATTTTTCACTTTCATATCAATCCAGCCAATCTGACCATTCTAGTTATCGCTTGAGGCCTTATCGTCATGTCTGATCATTTGCAACCAGAAACACTCGCACTACATACCGGTATTCATCGTAGTCAATTTAATGAACATTCTGAAGCGATGTATCTGACTTCAAGCTTTGTCTTCGATAGTGCTGCTCAGGCAGCCGCACGCTTTTCCGGAAATGAGCCCGGTAATATTTATTCCCGTTTTACTAACCCAACGGTAACCGCATTTGAGGAACGGCTGGCCATGCTGGAGGGAGCGGAAACCTGCATAGCAACTTCTTCCGGTATGTCGGCAATACTTGCATGCGTAATGGGATTGTTGTCTGCGGGAGATCATATTGTGGCGTCTCGCAGCTTATTCGGTGCAACAGTCAATTTATTCAATAACATATTGAAGAAATTCAATATTGATACAACGTTTGTGTCGGCAACGGATGCTAATTCATGGGAGACCGCAATAAGACCAAACACCAAGCTTTTTTTCCTGGAAACACCCTCTAATCCATTAACGGAACTTTCTGATATTACCGAATTAGCAAGAATTGCTAAGAAAGCCAATATTTGGTTAGTCGTTGATAATTGTTTTTGTACACCCGTTCTGCAGAAGCCGCTCGAGTTAGGGGCTGATATCGTTATCCATTCTGCAACCAAATATCTGGATGGACAGGGCAGGGTATTGGGAGGCGCAGTCTTGGGCAATCGTGATCTACTGATGGATGGCGGCATATTCGGATTCTTGCGTACAGCGGGACCGACACTGAGTGCATTTAACGCCTGGGTCATACTGAAAGGTCTCGAAACGCTTAAAATACGTATACAAGCACATTCGGCGCATGCATTACAAATGGCGCAATGGCTTGAATCTCAGCCGAATGTGGCGCGCGTATTTTATCCCGGTTTAATTTCTCATCCGCAATATGAGTTGGCAAAATATCAACAGAAATCCGGAGGAGGAATTGTGACTTTTGAAGTGAAGGGCGGTAAAGAAGCCGCTTGGCGCGTCATTGATGCCACTCGTTTGATTTCGATAACTGCTAATCTGGGGGATGCTAAAAGCACGTTGACACATCCTGCAACAACAACCCATGCTCGCATCAGTCAGGAAGCACGCGATGCTGCGGGTATATCCGATGGATTGTTACGTATTGCGGTAGGATTGGAAGCAGTGCAAGATCTTCAAGCTGATTTAGCACGTGGGTTATCGTTATAATCATTGCTGACTGCAGAATAAGTAAGCTGTATTAATCTGTGTACCAGAACGGTTATATGATAACCCTTGAATTCCTAGATAATTTCGGCTTTCTCGATGATCACATCTTCAAGCGGAACATTCTGATGGCCAGCATGATCCCCGGTTTTTACCTTCTTTATCTTATCGACGATATCTTGACCTTCAACTACTTTTCCAAATACACAATAGCCGTAACCTTGCGGAGATGGGGATTTATAGTTTAGGAAGCCATTGCTGGTTACATTAATGAAAAACTGTGCTGTTGCAGAATGTACATCCGCAGTGCGTGCCATCGCTATCGTATAAGCATCATTCTTGAGTCCGTTAGCCGCTTCATTTTGAATGGGTGCCTGAGCTTTCTTTTGCTTCATTCCAGGCTCAAATCCGCCGCCTTGAATCATAAAATCATCAATAACGCGATGGAATAATGTGTTGTCGTAAAATCCGTTGGTTACGTAGTTCAGAAAATTCTGTACGGTTTCAGGCGCTTTGTCACTATCTAGTTCAAGTGTGATAACACCAAAATTGGTTTGTAATCTGACCATATCAGTCCTTGTGTCAATTTATGATTGTTTTTTATTGTGTGTTCTTTTCAACGATGGGTAGTTCAATGATATCTTCGATGATCACACTGCTTTTAGGTACATCACTCGAAAATGGACCGCCAGAGCCAGTGGGTATTGATGCAATTTTATGTACGACATCAATGCCACTGATGACTTTACCAAACACAGTATACCCATATCCACTTTGATTGGGTGCCTTGTAGTTAAGGAATCCGTTATTCGCAACATTGATAAAAAACTGCGCTGAAGCAGAATGTGGATCTGATGTACGTGCCATTGCAATTGTTCCCGCTTCATTCTTTAAACCATTAGCGGCTTCATTCGTTATCGGTGATCGAGTGGGTTTCTGGTTAAGCGTTGTATCAAAGCCACCTCCCTGGATCATAAAATTAGGGATCACACGATGAAATACCGTGTTTTTATAGAATCCATCCGCAACATATTGTAAGAAATTTTCAACGGTTTTAGGTGCTTTGTCCGGATAAAGCTCGAGCACTATATTGCCAAAATTTGTTTTCATTTCAACGCTTACGGTTGCTGCAATAGTATTGAGATTTATTGAAATCAAGAGTAGAAAAGTCAGAATCTGGCAGAGTCGCATACGCATATTGAGTCCTGTAGGATAGTGATAGAGAGGGGTGAGAGTTTCATTGTTGCATTATGTTATACTCATTAAGTATTCTAATGCACATTCAAAAACGTCCGGAATTTTATCAAGAAGATAGGTAGTTCTACAATTTTATCTGCTAGCCTCCTTATGCTTAAAATTTATAACTCAATTGCCCGAGAGAAACAAAATTTCGTACCATTAGTAGCCGGAAAAGTAAAAATATATGTATGTGGAATGACTGTTTATGATTATTGTCATTTAGGGCATGCGAGGGTTCTGGTTGTGTTTGACACGATTATTCGTTGGTTTAAAGCGAATCATTGGGATGTGAGTTATGTACGCAATATTACCGATATCGACGATAAAATTATCAAGCGTGCGCAAGAAAATAACGAATCCATTGAAGCACTAACGAATCGTTTCATTCAGGCGATGAATGAAGATTCCGCTGCATTGGGTGTTTCACAGCCTACCCATGAGCCACGTGCGACAAGTTATGTTGAGCAGATGATCCGCATGATCGAGACGCTGGTTGAAAAGAAACTGGCTTATCCGGCCAGTAACGGGGATGTCTACTATTCAGTGCATCATTTCCCAGGTTATGGAAAACTTTCCGGTAAATCACTGGATGATCTTCGTGCAGGCGAACGCGTCGAGATCGATTCCAATAAGAAAGATCCATTGGATTTTGTACTGTGGAAATCAGCAAAACCGAGTGAACCTTCTTGGGATTCGCCTTGGGGGAGAGGTCGCCCGGGTTGGCATATCGAGTGTTCAGCCATGAGTGAGCAGCTTCTAGGTGTGCATTTTGATATTCACGGCGGCGGGCAGGATCTGCAATTTCCGCATCATGAAAATGAAATTGCACAAAGCGAAGGCGCGCATGATCATCCATTTGTAAATTACTGGATGCACAATGGATTTGTGCGTGTTGACAATGAGAAAATGTCAAAGTCTTTAGGTAATTTCTTTACCGTTCGTGAGATATTGAAACATTATCAACCCGAAGTAGTGCGTTTTTTTATTTTGCGTGCACATTATCGCAGCCCATTAAACTATTCTGACCAGCATCTCAGGGATACAAAACTTGCATTGGATCGTTTGTATATTGCGCTTAAGGAAGTCAAATCGGCTGATATCGCAACTATCAACTGGAATAATATGTATGCGCAAAGATTCCAAGATGCCATGAACGATGATTTTAATACACCGGATGCGATTGCTGTACTGTTTGACTTGACCAGTGATATCAATAAGACGGGTTCAGAGGAAAGTGCCAGTTTACTGAAAGCACTCGGTAACTTATTGGGATTGTTGCAGCAAAATCCGCAAGATTATTTGCAAAATAAGGTTGTTACAAATGACTCGGATTCGCTCATTCAGGATGAAATCGAGCAATTGATCCAGCAGCGTATCAGCGCACGTAAAGAAGGTCGGTATTCAGATGCTGATTCAATTCGTAAGAATCTTTTGGAACAAGGGGTTATTCTCGAAGATAGCTCACAAGGCACTACGTGGCGGCGTCAGTAACCATTCGTAATTTCTGATTTTATATTTTCCACAGATACAGCGTAGACTTTGAGAAGTCATTGAGCTCAATACTTTTATAAGGAGTAATTCCTGGAATAATAAAAGTATTGCTGATCAACAGACTTCCGGGACGCATTTCTTTGCTGGCTTTGCGCCACAACGATTCCATCGGGACAGGCGACAAATAAGCATATACCACATCATATTTTGAGAAATCATACTGCCAGAAATCGCCCCAGGATATTTTGCAAGATGAAACATGAAGCATATTTCTTAGCTTACTGATCAAGCATGGTAAAGGTGCAGATTCAATGCCGTAGAATATGCCGTTTCCGTGAACACTTGCCAGATTATTTAATAAGCCACCACAACCACTTCCCAAATCAACAAAAGAAAATTGACCTTGCTCCGGTAATACTGTTTTCAGTGCCGCATTTACACTTTTGCTTGAGAGATAAAGCGGCACTTGAGTTTTGTATGTTTTTCCATAGATAAGCAGTAAACTGAGAAAAAATATGAGGAACCAAACAGAAGAGATATTGAGTGCTAATGTAGCGATAGCAAGAGGCATAAATACCCAGTGAATAGGAATCCACCAAATTGGCATGCGAAGGTAGTAACTGATCAATCCCGCTAACAAGCCCTGCAACACGCCCCATTCGAAAACACTCAATGCGATTGTTGCTTGAGATGTGATTAGAAGCATTACAAATAGTGCGGTAACTATCTGAATAAGCAGTGCGGTAACTGTAGGATGCAAACGCTTTAACATGTGATGTTCTGAGTCCTATGAGTTAAAAGAACATTGTTACGAGACTTCTAATAATGCTTTGCCAGGTTCGTCTTGCATATCGATGTCGACGGTAGGATTATCCATCGTGATAGCCTTCTCAGCTTTTTCATTCATGACGACGATGCTGATTCGACGATTGATTGGATTCAGAGGATCATTCTTGTCAAATAATACGGCGGAAGATAAACCGACTACTGTGAGTATTTTATTCGTATCCATACCGCCGGCAATCAGTTCGCGGCGTGACGCGTTTGCCCGATCTGCTGATAATTCCCAATTGCTATAGCCTTTATCGCCCGACGGAAATGGTTTGCCGTCTGTATGTCCGGAGAGGCTTATTTTATTAGTAACATCGTTGAGCATCTTACCAATTTCGCGCAGAATGGTCTTCGTGTAAGGCTGTAACTCGGCTTTACCCAGCGCAAACATGGGGCGATTCTGCTCATCGACAATTTGAATTCTTAATCCATCGGTTGTGATATCCAGTAGAAGCTGGTTTTGAAATTTCTTTAATGATGGATTGGCTTCTATGGCTTGCTCGATTTTCTTCTTTAATCCTTCCAATCGAATCAATTCAGCACGCTCGCGTAGAATTTTCTTGGTGTCTTTATCGATTTTCTGTTCCTTTATAACGCCTTTCTGAACCTGGCCTTCTTGACGAGTAAAATCAGTACCGCCACCTTTAATAACACTGCTGCTATCGCCGCTTCCGGAGCCACCTGACATGGCAACTTTCAATGGTGTTTTAAAGTAATCCGAGATACCTTCCAGTTGAGCTTTGGTTGATGATCCCAACAGCCACATCAATAAAAAGAAGGCCATCATCGCCGTGACAAAATCAGCATAAGCAATTTTCCAGGCACCGCCATGGTGCCCCCCTGCTACTTTTTTAATGCGCTTGATGACTATCGGTCGTTGCGCAAGATCATCAGCCATAGTTATTCCCGTAATTCAATTAGATATTATTTAGCAATGATTATTTATTTTTACTCTGCTTGACATGTTCTTCCAATTCCATGAAAGATGGTCTCTCGGTGGTAAATAAAACTTTACGGCCAAACTCGACGGCTAGAACGGGGGAATAACCGTTTAAATTTGCTAGCAGTGTAATTTTGATACACTCATATAACTTACTGGATTCGTGCAAATTATGTTCAAGTTTGCCGGCCAAGGGACTGACAAAACCATAAGCAAGTAAAATTCCCAGAAATGTACCAACCAGTGCCGCGGCAATCAGGATACCCAATTCTGCAGGAGGGAGATGGACAGATTCCATGGTGTGTACCACCCCCATCACAGCAGCGACAATGCCGAAAGCAGGTAATCCGTCACCGAGCTTGGAAATGGTATGAATGGGTACTTCACCTTCCTGATGATGCGTCTCTAATTCGCTATCCATGAGATTCTCTATTTCCATAGAATTAAGGTTGCCGCCCACCATTAATCGTAAGTAATCGGTGATAAATTCTGTGATATGGTGATCAGCTAAGATATCAGGGTATTTGGTAAAAATAGGGCTGTTGGCTGGATCATCTACGTCTCCTTCAATGGACATTAACCCTTCTTTACGAATTTTTCCAAGCACTTCATAAAGCAGTGTCATTAAATCCATATACAATGCTTTGGTATATTTAGAGCTTTTGAAAACAGTGGGTAGGGCTTTCATGGTTGCCTTGAGGGCTTTGTTTGAATTACCCACTACAAGCGCACCAATAGCAGCACCACCAATCATGAGGACCTCTACAGGTTGCCATAGCGAAGCGAGATGCCCACCCGCTAAAGCAAAACCGCCAAATACGGAAATAATAATAATGATGTAACCAACAATAACAAGCATTGTGCTGACTCCGAGGAATGTAATGATGTAACCATTGATGGCAGGTTCTGGATTGAGAAGGTAGCATATAGTTATAAAATTCATTCTCAGAGATAAAACGAGTTTTCCCCGCATTTTCCAGTTTTTTATTCTTATCGCTATTTGTTACCTAACATCATGTCAATATCTGTTTTGTTCGTGTTCACTTTCAATATTCTGATTATTAAGGATTCTAACAGGGAAGCTATTTGGCCATCCTTGAAATACCGCTGAGATTATTATCGATATTAACGCTGAAGGTATTCGAGACTTGTCAGAATTATGGCTATTATTCGAGAGCTATGATTATTTCTGGTGTATGGAAGGAGGAGAGAGCGGTGTAATCTGTTGATAAAGATCTGCCCAGATCAACTATCAAAATGAGGAGAACACCGCAATGACGGATGATAATATTTTTAAGCTGAATAAACCAGCCCATGATGATCCACTGCAAGCAATACTGTGCGAAGGTGCGAGGAAAATGCTGGCGGCGGCGGTAGAAGCGGAAGTGTCGATCTTTATTGAGCGACATGGCTCGAGGGTGTCCTAGATTTTGTGTAAATGGTTGTTAATAGTGCCGAGGCATTCTTTCGTTAAATTGAATAGTAAACCTGTTTAGTGCAGGTTTCCAATCTCTTAGTGGTATAGACCATTTTTTGGCGAT
>JAGNZK010000041.1 GCA_017984435.1 Nitrosomonas sp.
TGAACTTCCATGTCAACCGTCATCAGGATGTACTGTTCGGCTATTCAAAAATGTGGAGCGGCGATTTCCTCAAAAAACAAGTCCCGGGTATCTCTCCTGATCTCTTCTATGTCCAATACAACATCCGCTTTTGATAATGAAATTGAGGAGACTGCAATGTTGCGTTTTATTCTATTGATATTTCTCTGTATCACTGCGATAGCGAATGCGCATGGCGGCACACCGGTTGTCGTGCCTGATACGATGGCTGAGCGTGTTCGCGCCTGTACCCTCTGTCATAGTGCTGAAGGCAAAGCAGGGCGTGATGCCTATTACCCCCGTATAGCGGGTAAACCGCAGGGATATCTGTTTAATCAGTTACGCAATTTCAGGGACGCCCGACGCTATTATCAACCGATGGCCATTCTGCTGGAAAACATGTCAGACGAGTACTTGTTGGAAATAGCCCAATATTTTTCTTCGCTACAATTGCCCTATCCGGCGCCTGAGCAGATTCACATGCAACCCGAAGAAATCAAATTGGCGGAGCGTCTTGTCCATTCGGGAAAGCCGGAGAAGGATATTCCGGCTTGCAGTGCTTGTCATGGCGATAGCTTGATGGGTGTGGAGCCTGCTATTCCGGGTTTGCTGGGATTGTCCCGCGCTTATATTACGGCGCAGCTCGGTGGATGGCGCAACGGAGGCATTATGCGAAGTCAGACGTCGGATTGCATGTCTGATATTGCAAAACAATTGACCGACGAGGAAGTCAATGCGATTGCGAAATGGCTCGCGAGTCAATCGGTCTCAGGAGGACCCAATCCATTCAATGTGCTTTCACCGGCATTGGTTCATCGTTGCAGTCAAAACATCCTGGAAAACGGAGGTGCAAAATGAGGCAGCTGGCGACGATATTCATTACCAGTAGTGGGATATGCATTGCTTTGCTGTGGGGATGCATCGCATTTGCGGCCGATACGGTTACTGACGAACCTGGACATTCGATCGAAACGCAACAAGCAATGCATGGTGCCTATTTAATCCGCATTGGCAATTGCATGGGATGCCATACGACCAAAGGCGGTCAGCCGTTTGCGGGTGGACGCCGCTTGTCGACATCATTCGGTATTTTCGTGACGCCCAATATTACGCCCGACAAAGCAACGGGCATTGGTCTCTGGCGTGAAGAAGATTTTTGGCAAGCGCTGCATCAAGGCAAATCGCGTGATGGCCGACTGCTTTATCCCGCCTTTCCCTATACCGAATATACCAAAGTGACACGGGAAGACGCCAATGCGATGTTTGCTTACCTGCAATCGCTACCGCCTGTCTCACAATCCAATCCATCCCACGATATCTCTTTTCCTTATAGTTTCAGGCCATTGCTGGCGATCTGGCGTGCGTTGTATTTCAAAGCAGGTGGCTATGAATCGGACCAATCCCAAAGCGAAGCCTGGAATCGTGGCGCTTATCTGGTGCAGGGATTAGGTCATTGTAATGCCTGCCATAGTACGCGTAATGTATTGGGCGCCAGTCAGGATGATGCGCTGGCGGGTGGGCAAATCATGGGCATGAATTGGTACGCCCCTTCGCTGTCTTCGCAATTGGAAGCGGGTGTGGGTGATTGGGCGATTGAAGAAATCGTTGCATTGCTGACAACCGGCATAACCCAACGCGCCGTAGCGTCAGGGCCCATGGCGACTGTCATCCGGCAGAGCCTGCAATATTTATCGCAAACAGATGTTCACGCCATGGCAGTTTATCTAAAATCACTCACGGAAAATGAAAGTGGTAATACACCTGGCGTCAGTTTTTCGGTGCTGTCGGGTAGTTTGCGGAAACATCTGGATTTGGGTGGGCAACTGTATGAAAAATACTGTCAAACCTGCCATGGCGCTGACGGGAAAGGCGCGCCAGGCATTTATCCCGCGTTGGCCGGTAATCGCAGCGTAATGATGAAGTCGCCAGTGAATGCCATCCATAGCGTGCTGAACGGCGGTTATTCACCCACCACGACAGCAAATCCTAAACCCTATGGAATGCCGCCGTTTCAGCAGATTTTACGGAATGAAGAGGTAGCGCTCGTGGTGTCGTATATCCGCAATGCCTGGGGAAATCGTGCGAGCTTGGTGACCACAGTGGATGTTGACCGAAGTAAAGGCGTGGATTATTAAGGGAAGATTTTGTTTTATAAATTCCTAGGCATCCAAAATATTCAAGCCGCACCCATTTGCTGGCGTGCGGCCGACTAAGTATCCTAAGGAAACGCTGATTAATTCGGCGAATGAGACGAAGCACGAGGCGACCGGAACGCAGCAACTGAGACATATCAACAAGATAGGCGAAGGCGCGAGTACCGCGCAACGAAGTGATTCGCTCGTGCAGTCCATTAATCAGCGTTTCCCTAACTTATTGTTTTCTCGTATAGGTAGTTTCCAGCATTTTCATTTCCTTGCCGCCATGATGAGTACCATACATCACAAACTCCTGAGTATTATTATCCACAATCTTCCAGATAGCGCGATGCGTCATGTGCCCTTCGCCTACTTCAGCATGTTCCCCAGTGAAGGTGATGGTCCTGCCGTCTTCACTGGCTGTGCCATCCATCAGAAAAATACCCGTGCCCATCGTAGCGATCCATGTCGAAACATACCGCTTGAGAAGATTATCGTACCCAACGGTCCAAATTCCTGTGTAAGGTTTTCCGTGCATACTGCCAGTATTTTCCTGCTGCAGGAAACGTCCGTCCAACAACACCTTACCCTCAGAGGAACCGGTTGACTCTACTGGTGGTTTCTGGGGATCCATCCATTCTTTAGTCTTGGTCGTCCAGTTACCTGCGAGGCTTGCCAATAGCTTGTGAGATTCTCCAGGCGTGGCCAGTTTTTCGTAAATTGCCATCATTTCCTGCATATCCATCGGCTTATGTGCGTGCTTGTCATCTGCGATGGCAGTGGCGGTGAATAGTAATGCACAAGATAGTGCAAGAATAAATTTTTGATAATGCATCATTTCTCCTTGTAAAAATTGACGACTACAATAATTGAAAATAAATCAAATCTTATTATCGATATCTTTTATGACAGTAAGATTTCATGCAGTAGTCGAACAAGAAACGGATAAATCGACAATCAGAAAAAATTTTCTAATTACCTTGCTAAGCCATTCCCCGGAGCAGTCGTGTGAGAACGGATCCGAAGGTTTTGCGAGCGCATGTCATGCAAGTAATAAGCAGTATATCAGCTCGAGAATTTTTCCGTATTCGTCTGGAGATAACGAAAAAGTATTTTTGGAGAGTAAAGTGATGGATGAAATGGAAGAAAGGTTTAAGCAATTATCCCTCTTCTAAACTAGAACTCGGTCGCGGCGACCGAGTTCTTTATTCAGGCCTGTTAGTTTTTTGAAAAGAGTAAATCCCATACACCATGCCCAAGTTTGAGTCCTCTTTGCTCAAATTTGGTCAATGGCCGATATTCCGGCCGTGGCGCATAATCAATAGCGGTATTGCTTAGTCCCGGCGCTTGGCTCAAAACTTGCAAAATTTGGATGGCGTAATCTTCCCAATCCGTGGCGGCATGAATATAGCCTCCCGTTTTTAAATGTTCACACAAGCGGGTAACCAATGCAGGCTGGATGAGGCGGCGTTTGTGGTGCCTGGCTTTGGGCCAGGGATCCGGAAAAAAGATATGAACGCCATTCAGGCACTCGGTGGGTAACATGTGTTGCAATACTTCGACGGCGTCATGTTGAATGATGCGTAAATTGGTCAGACCGAGTGTTTCGATTTGATTAAGCAGACTGCCCACACCCGGCGTATGCACTTCAATCGCTAGATAATCATTTTCAAGATGTGACTGGGCGATGGTTGCCGTGCTTTCTCCCATGCCAAATCCAATTTCCAGGATTTTTGGCGCCTGGCGGCCAAAAACCTGATCCAGATCCAGAGCGCTTTGACTGAACGGGATGCCATACTTTGGCAACAATGTTTCACAGGCGCGATGCTGCGCATTGGATAGGCGTCCTTGACGAAGAACGAAGCTGCGTATGGTGTGTTGCATTGGAAGATTAAAAGGTTACCAACGAATGGGGCGATCAGGCGGATTTACCCGTTGCTGATTTTTTTGCGGCTGCGTCTGTACGGGTGATGACGCCTTCTGTGGGTGAGCTGGGGCTGGCGCTGTATAGTTTTTTCGCCATGCGTCCGGCCAGATAAGCCTCACGCCCGGCTTCAACCGCTTTGCGCATGGCCGATGCCATCAATACAGGATTTTTTGCTGCGGCAATGGCGGTATTCATCAACACGCCGTCGCAACCCAATTCCATCGCAATGGTGGCATCGGATGCTGTACCGACGCCGGCATCAACCAGTACGGGGATTTTGGCATTGTCGATGATGATTTGCAGATTCCATGGGTTCAGAATGCCCATGCCGGAACCAATCAACGAAGCCAACGGCATCACGGCGACGCAGCCCATGTCTTCCAATTGTTTGGCAATAATCGGATCATCCGAGGTGTACACCATCACCTGAAAATCTTCCTTGATCAGAATTTCCGCAGCTTTGAGCGTTTCCACCATGTTCGGGTAAAGTGTTTTGGGATCGCCCAGCACTTCCAGTTTGACTAGGCTGTGACCATCCAGCAATTCACGCGCTAAGCGCAACGTGCGCACCGCGTCTTCTACGGTATAACAACCGGCTGTATTGGGTAATAAGGTGTATTGCGAAGGCGGCAAAGCATCCAGTAGATTCGGCTCATTCGCATTTTGCCCGATATTGGTGCGCCGAATCGCGACGGTAATGATTTCAGCACCGCTGGTTTCAACCGCTGCGCGGGTTTCGTTGAAATCTTTGTATTTGCCTGTGCCGACCAACAAACGCGATGCATAGGTTTTACCGGCGATGACTAAGTTATCCATAAAGTTCTTCTTTTACATAATAAATGAGCATTTTGAGGCTGTTTTTAACACCGCAGCGGCAACGCAGATAGTTTTTAAATAACCTGTTAACCGCCACCGACGGCCACCACAACTTCCAGTTGATCCCCATGACTCAGAACTTGTTCTGAGAATTGGCTGCGTGGAACAATTTCGCCATTGCGCTCGATGGCGATGCGTTTGCCGTGCAATGCGAGATGGTCAATCAGTTGCGTAACGTTAATTGGCGTTTCAAACTGTTGCAGTTGCCCGTTAATGGTGAGTTGTATCATGGATGATAAAGCTGGGATTGATAAGTTAGGTTAGCCGGATGAACGATCAAAAATTAGCGTGAATTTTATCATGCAGCGATTGGGCGATTAGAATAATTTATTTGTATAGACACTTAAAAAGTTATTATCTGGATAGCGCAGCAGCTTCAAAGTGCTATTTAGCTGCTGGAATTCATTTAATCTGGATTGATCTTCTCGGAGATTATAAGGCTTTCAATCAAACTTTATGGAGATACAACAATGACTAGAAATCCATGTCAAAAGTGCCAAGAGCTGTTGAATAACGAGATAAATAGTAGGCATTCTGATCTCAGAAGATCCGGCCTTTCTAAAAGCGTTGGGCATCATGGTAACCGGGACGACGAATATCTGTACATTTGTAGCGTTTGCGGAACTAGGTTTATTGGTGATAGCTGTGGAACGTGGCCTGACAAAGAGTAACAATCAAGCTATACGACTTGGAGATGCTTGCTCAATAATGTATCTGAACGCTGAAGTTATGCGCCACTTAGCAATGCAGCTAACAATACGCTCAACTTCGCTCACTTCGTTCGCTGGACAGTCAAAAGCACGTTTTTGCCTTTCCGCTAGTTTAATCGTTAAATGACATATGGCGAAATCTGCCCATATGGGATTGCGGAAAATAACATTCGAGAGAATCCGAAGATTGGGCTGACGAAGGAAGATTAGCAACATCCCCTGTGGTGCGATTTAACCGGCATTTCTTCACGTGTTTTTTGTATTCTGCAAACACGAATCCCAATAAGGCAATCCTTCAAACCGCTTCACCAGAAAATCGACAAATGCCCTGACGCGCTGAGAAAGATGGCGGGTTTGCGGATAGATGGCATAGGCTGTCAGTGGTGTAGTATGAAATTCCGTCAATAGCGGTTGCAATGCACCGGTTTCTATTTCCTGGTACACGATGAAAGTCGGCAACAACACGATACCCAATCCAGTCACGGCGGCATCGCGGAGGAATTGGCCATCGCTGGCTTTTAAATAGGGAACAATTTTTGTTCTGATCAATTGCTCGTTGGCATCGTACAAATCCCAGTTTTCAAAATTACTGATCAAGTTATAAGCCAGACACCGATGCTTGATTAATTCATGCGGCGATTGCGGTATGCCCATATGTTCGAGATAAGCCGGGCTGGCGCACATCACCGTTTGAATGGGCGCGAGACGGCGGGCAATCAGACTGGAATCCGGCAGGTTGGCGATACGAATGGCCAGATCGAAACCTTCTGCCAGCAGATCGACTTGGCGGTCATTAAAATCGAGATCGAATTCAATATCCGGATGCATTTGTAGAAATTCATTGATCGCGGGTCCCAGATGCATCAGACCAAAACTCAGTGGCACAGCTATCTTTAAGCTGCCTTTTAACGCGCCATGAAACTGCGATGTGGCATGTTCGGCTTCGAGAATATCGTCGAGGATGCGTACACATTGTTGATAAAAAGCGCGCCCGCTATCCGTCAGGTTCATTTGCCGGGTGGTGCGATGAAAAAGCTCTACGCCGAGATGTTCTTCCAGTTCTTTTAGACGTCGGCTGACGACGGATTTTGCCGTATTCATGCGATCCGCTGCCGCGCTGATGCTGCCGGTTTCAACGACGCGTACGAACGCGTTCATGTTTTCAAAACGATCCATTGAATTCTCTTATTGTTGTTTATATCAGAACAATTATTTCTACTAATGGTTGTTTATTCTTATTGTAACAACAATGATAATACTTCCAGCAAGTCAGTGATAACGATTTTCTAATACGAAGGAGAAAATGATGAATGCACCTGTTAGCGGGACACAATTAATTCCCGCAGTAGCCGTACCGGAAGGTGCCGGTGTTACCGTGTACCGCACGATTGGTACACCGGCATTGCGTAATTATGATCCATTTTTGTTATTGGATCATATCAGCAGTGATAACCCGGATGATTATGTGGCCGGTTTTCCGTCCCATCCGCATCGTGGCTTCAATACATTCACTTACATGCTCGATGGTCATATGGAACATCAGGATAGTATGGGCAATACCGGTGATCTGGCGCCCGGTTCCGCGCAGTGGATGAAAGCCGCCAGCGGCATTATTCATTCTGAGATGCCCAAGCAGGAAAACGGTTTGATGCGTGGATTTCAATTGTGGATCAATTTGCCCGCAGCCAATAAAATGGACCAACCCGAGTATCAGGAATATGCTGCCGAGGCTTTTCCTGTTGTGGAGACAGCGGATTATACGCTCAAGGTACTCATTGGCCGCTTTGCGGATGCAGTTGCACCCATTGCAGATAACATTACCGATGTCACTTATCTTGACGTGCAGGTGCAACCGGATAAACATTTCCAACATCGCCTGCCGGTGGCGCATACCCGCATTTTGTATGTATTCGAGGGTAGCGGACAAGTTGCGGGGCAAAACGTATCGCAGCATTCGCTGGTCGTGCTGGGTGCTGACGACAGTGCATTTGATTTTGTTGCGGGAAAGGACGGCGCACGGTTGATTGTCGTTAGCGGCAAGCCAATTCATGAACCGATTGCCCGGTACGGTCCGTTTGTGATGAACACCCGGGAACAAATCGATCAGGCGATGAAAGATTTTCAGTCGAACAGTTTTGTGCGTGATCGTGCATGGATCAAGCGCGATAAACAAAGTAATTAATCTATTTCTAAGGAGATTCAAATGGAAAAAATCAGTCAATTCATTGCGCGTGTATTTCTTGGTCAAATATTTTTGTTATCGGGTTTGTTCAAAATCAGTGGATACGCCGGTACGCAAGGTTATATGGAGGCGATGGGTGTGCCAGGGATGCTATTGCCGTTGGTGATAGCACTTGAAGTGGGCGGTGGTCTGGCGATTATCGCAGGATGGCAGACCCGGTTGACCGCGGTTGCGCTAGCTGTGTTTACTTTGGTGGCTGCGGCAATTTTTCACAACAATCTTGCGGATCAGACCCAGATGATCATGTTTATGAAGAATATTGCGATCACTGGTGGTTTTATACTATTGGCTGTGCACGGCGCGGGAGGATACAGTCTGGACAATAGGCGTGCATCAAATACGCGGGCGATTCGGGTTTGATTAAAATAGTTATCCGATCAGATGTTGATAAATGATCGGCAACAAATGAGAAAGGCGGTCAGGTCGACCCACAATGGCATAGCCGCCTTTTCCGAACAAATAGGGAAAATAATCCTGTGCTTTGCGGTCTATCGTGATTCCAAACACGGCAAGATTCGCTCTACGCGCTTCCACGATAGCCTGTCGGGTATCTTCAATGCCATAGCGGCCCTCGTAATAATCCAAATCATTTGGTTTGCCGTCGCTGAGTAAAAGAATCAGGCGATGTCGTTCTGGACGTTGCTGCAGAAGTTGTTGCGTGTGACGCAAGGCGGCGCCCATGCGAGTGTAGTAGCCTGCACGCAGCGCGGTGATGCGGCGCAGTGTCCGGTCGTCAAACGGATCATTAAAGTCCTTTACGGCAGTGACGCGCACGTAGTCTCTTTTGCGCGAGGTAAAGGTATAAATGGCAAATGCATCGCGGCATGCAGCCAGGCCAGTTGCCAGGGTGATCAGAGCTTCCTTTTCGATATCCAGAATGCGCTGATTATTGACCCAGCTATCCGTGGACAGAGAAACATCCACCAGGATGGCAACCGCCAGATCGCGCGCTTGTTGACGTACTTTCAGATAGATTTGATCGGAATGATTGCCGGTAGCGAGAAAATCGCATTGCGCACGTACCAGCGCATCCATATCGAGTTCACTGCCATCCAATTGATGGCGTAGCATTTCCCGTTTGGGTAGCAGTGCTTCAAATTGCCGACGAATTTTGCGGAAATGGCGTCTGGCTTGCAGGCTGGGTTGCCATTGTGCATTTTCCTCCTGCGCATTCTGGAAAATGATCCGGCACTGCCGGGCGTGATAATCTTGGCGCCGATAATCCCATTCCGGGTATGCCAGTTCAGAAATCAGGATCGCCGGATTGACGTCATCCGGAGCCAGATCCAAGTCAAACTTAAGTTTTGTCGTCGCACGTTGTGGATGCGGACTTAGGGTGATCTCTTGCAGAGCTTCAGCTGCAGCTTTGGCGGCATCTTCATCGTCGTTCTGCACGGCGCGATTGACATTCACCATTTCAGACCAACTGAAGAGTTTCTCGAAACGATTCAATAACAACGGGTCGTTACGGATACTTTGATCCTGTTCTTTTCTTCGGCTTTTTTTCTTGTAATGGTTTTCATGTCCTTCGTTGCTATGACCGTCACTGCCATCCAAAGCATGCGGCTTAGTATTGGATGTCGTTCGATGCGAGCAGATTTCCCCCCATACGGGAACCGGTAAAAAAGTTTGATAATGCTTCGTAGCTTGCCAGTATCCGAAGTCGGGCATTGGTTGTTTGATGGCTTGTAAAAAGGCTTTGCCTAAAGTATTCGAGCAGGATTTTCCCAATAATGCCTGGATAACTGCTTCGATCGCCTGTTCTTGAGGTGGAAGCGATCGCTGTGGTCGTTGTTCATATACGGCTTTGCAAAGATTCTGATAATCTTTTGCCAATCCGGGATAACGGTTACATACTTTTATACCTGTCCGGTACGCGTGATGCAAAAAAATAAGGTCGGTTTGCAGCAAATCGTGTGAATTATCGGCAAGCGCGCTGGATGATGTTTCTGCGATGGCAAAAAATGCAGTCAGCCAGAAATAAAGTCGTCGGTTTAAGGCCTTGGAAGGAAAATATGCAAGCGTTTCGGGCAATAATATATGCTCCGCATTACGCGCCACCCGAACGAGCGATTCCTGTGTCAAACCCAGGCGTTGTTTTAGTGCGAGACGATGACCTGATGATTGGGATGCGCCTGCTGCAAGTGTTATTCCAGGTGTGCCGCCCAGGCCACGAAAAAAAACGCTGAGTGAAACGCGAACAGAATCCAGCGATACGGCAGCATCTTGATAATAAGGATAGCTGTCGGCGTTACCGACAAGTCGGTGCCAATACCAGCCGATTTGTTCTTCCAGTTCGATAAATTTCCATAGGTTCATCGTTCAACCATAAATGGCGCGCACCAGTTCAAACAAACCTTCCTTGATGTCTGGATCATCGCATAATGACTCCACCAGCGCGGCTTCGGTTGCCTGAAAAGGATCAAGTCCGCTTTTTATCAGAACGGCGCAATAGATCAGTAAACGGGTTGATACGACTTCTTCCAGATCGACATCTTTCAATTTCCGTAACTGTTGTGCAAGATTGACCAATGGTGTGCAATGTTCTTCAGATAAACCGCTTTCCGTGGCTATGATTTGAGTTTCGATGTCGGGCGGTGGGAAATCAAAATTGATTGAGACAAAGCGCTGACGTGTACTTGGTTTCAATGATTTTAGAATATTCTGATAGCCTGGGTTATAAGAGACTACCAGCATAAATTCATCCGGCGCTTGCAAAATTTCCCCCGTGCGTTCCAGCGGCAAAATGTGGCGATCATCCGTTAATGGATGCAACACCACCGTAACGTCTTTGCGGGCTTCCACGATTTCATCGAGATAGCAGATACCTCCTTCGCGCACGGCGCGTGTCAGCGGACCATCCATCCATATCGTTTCGCCGCCTTTGAGCAGATAGCGTCCGGTCAGATCAGCCGCAGTCAGGTCATCGTGACAAGAAACGGTGTGCAGCGATCGCCCCAACCGGGCTGCCATATGTGCGATGAAACGGGTTTTGCCGCAACCGGTGGGGCCTTTGATCAACAGCGGTAATCGCTGGCGATAAGCAACTTCAAATAATGCACATTCATTACCGATCGGTTGATAATAGGGTATATTTTCAATTGATTGGGTATTCGCAGCACCTGGTGAAAATAAAGATGTAATGTCAGACATCAGCGATTACTGCGAGTACTTTGAAGTTATGATTTGTTCGCGAACAGGACTGAATACTGCATAGATATACAGTAGTGCGCCAATGATAAAGAACGCTCCAAAACCCAACCGCAGCCAATAGAATAATTCGATCTGCGATTGGACTTGCATGAATCCCATGTTCAGTACACGCTGAAGGTGTGTTTGTAAAACCCCGGCAAATACCAACGCGAAGGTGATACATAACATAGCGCTTGTCATGAGCCAGAAGCTCCAGATATTCAAAGTTTGGTTGAACGGTTGTATTTTCCGCAAAGCCGGCATCGCATAGGTGAAGAAAGCCAGATTCAGCATCACATAAGCGCCGTAAAAAGCCAGATGCCCATGTGCGGCGGTCAATTGGGTTCCATGCGTGTAAAAGTTTATTGATGGGAAGCTATGCATCAATCCCAGTATTCCGGCACCAATAAAAGCGATTACCGGGCAACCTAAACTCCAGAGAATGGCTGCTTTGTTGGGATGATCGCGTCCGCTTTTATTGACCAGATAGAAGGACCATACAATCATGGCGAAAAAGGGAACAACTTCCATAAACGAGAAAATTATTCCAATCCAGTGCCAGTACTCCGGCGCGCCAATCCAGTAATAATGGTGACCGGTTCCCAGCAAGCCGCTGAATAGCGAAAAACCAACAATGACATAGAGCCATTTCTCGATCACTTCGCGGTCAACACCGGTTAATTTGATCAACAAAAATGCCAGCATCGCCGCCATGATCAGTTCCCACACGCCTTCAACCCAAACATGGACGACCCACCACCAATACAGTTTGTCTATTGCGAGATTATCCGGGTTATAAAAAGCGAACATGAAGAAAATCGCCGCACCCCAAAATCCCAGCAATAAGACGATGGAAACAACGGTTTTGCGCCCCTTGAGAACCGTCATGGTGATGTTGTAAATAAATATCAAGAAGGCAATGAGCATTAAAACTTTAACCCAAAATGGCTGCTCCAGGAATTCACGGCCTTCGTGAATGCCGGACAGATAACCAACAACCGCAGCTAAGGCGGCAAATACAAAAATGCCTAGTTGCAACCAGGCTAGTTTGGGACTATGAATTTCTCGTTCACTTTCTTCCGGAATCAGAAAGTAGCTGGCGCCAAAATAACCGAGTAGAAGCCATACCAGCAGCGCATTGGTATGAATCATGCGGATGATATGAAAAGGTACAGCTTCGGATAGAAAATTGGGAAAGACATAAACAGTACCGGCCAGCACGCCAGCCAATACCTGGACGAAGAATAAAGCAAGCGCAGCGACAAAATAGGGAAGGGCCAGTGCTTGAGTGTGATATTTCATTGTATATTTCCTCGGACAAATTGATGTAAATAGTTCAAATAATTAACCTGAAATACTGGGAGGCCATCCAAGGGTGTTGATGCGACTTGTCCACTCCAGGAAATCAACCAAGTCATCGAGTTCTTGTTCAGTCAAATTGAATTGGGGCATTTGCCGTCGTCCCGCTACTCCTGTCGGTTGCGCACGCATCCAGGCTTTTAATCCGGCTCGCGCACCTTCTGGACTTTGATTTCCGCCATATCGAATCCAAACATTGCCTAATTCCGGCGCAAAATAAGCCCCTTCACCTAGTAAAGAGTGACAATTGATACAGGAATGACGCTCCCATACATGTTTGCCGCGAGCAACCGATTCTGTAAGCGTGGACTCATCGGTAGCAACATTTTTCATATAAAAATGGCTGTGGATGGTTAAAGCCGTGAAAGTCACCAGAAAAAAAATTGAACCGCCATAAAAAATATTACGTGCCGCTGATTTGGTTAAATATTTCGACATATTATTTCCTGTTAGTTTATATATGGTTAAAATTGGCATTAGAGATATTGTAATTTTAACCATAATTATCATATGGATACATAATTTCGTGCGACTGACTTGGATTCTAGCTTAAATAATTAGAGATGGAAAGTTTTGCCTGGTATGTAGGATTTTTCCTTATATCGCAAGATCAGAATCCTATGATATTTAACGAGTTGGTGAAATCCGATTATGTTGGCAATTCCGATGATGAAAATTGGTTCAGAATGCTTATTTACATGCCTAAAATTCTGCTTTCCGCCAATTTTTTCCTGAAGCTTGGTGTTGTTCGTGGCGAGTTCCAACGGTCTGTCAATGCGGCGTCAACTTGTGTCATTTGGAATAACAGACTACACTTCGTTTTACATTTGATCTGAACTGCAAGTTCGGATAATAAAAATCTCGGTATAAAAATCTCCCGCATGGAAGCGAAATTACACAATAAACGCCCCAAGCATCTGAATCTCATCAAGATCAAGCAGCCTTTACCGGCTGTGGTTTCAATTCTGCATCGGATCAGCGGTGTTCTGTTGTTTTTTCCCGGTATCCCACTGTTCTTATACAGTTTGCAAATGTTGTTGCAATCGCCGCAAGGTTTTGAAACTTTGCAGGAATATCTGAATAATCCCATGATTAAGTTGATATTGTTACTTCCATTGTGGTTCTTTTTGCATCACCTGTGTGCCGGCATCCGCCATCTGCTGCTGGATTTGCATGTCGGTGTCGCGCTGACGCAAGCGCAGACAAGTAGTAAGCTGGTACTGGTGATGGGTATTATTCTAACGACGTTGGTAGGGCTGATGCTATGGTAAAGCAATACCGACGTGCCATAACGGGCGCACATTACGGGGTGAAGGATTGGCTGGTGCAACGCGTGACAGCCGTTTTGATGACGCTTTATCTCATTGTGCTGGTGGGTGTTTTGTGCGTTGCTGCACCGCAGGATTATGCGGCATGGAAGGAAATATTCAGCCATCAGGGGATGCGCATTGCGACTTTTGTGTTTTTCATGTGCGTTTTCTGGCATGCCTGGATCGGAATGCGCAATATTCTGATGGATTATGTGCACGCCACGGCAATCCGCCTGACTGCACAGATTATGGTGATTACTGCTTTGCTGTTTTATTGGGTGTGGATTGCTGAAATACTGTGGAGCTGATGTGGCAATAACCAAAAGAAAATTCGATGTAGTCATTGTGGGAGCAGGTGGTGCCGGCATGCGCGCTGCGTTGCGGTTATCCGAAGCAGGATTGAAAGTAGCGGTACTGTCCAAAGTATTTCCCACACGCTCGCACACTGTCTCGGCGCAGGGCGGGATTGCCGCATCGCTGGGGAATGTGACGGAAGACAATTGGCATTGGCACATGTATGACACTGTGAAAGGCTCCGATTACCTGGGTGACCAGGATGCCATTGAATTTATGTGCCGTCAGGCCAATGAAGTGGTGTATGAATTGGAACATTACGGGATGCCGTTCGATCGTCTGGAAAACGGTAAAATTTATCAGCGTCCGTTTGGCGGACAATCGCAAAATTTTGGCGGCGCACAGGCAACGCGTTCTTGTGCTGCGGCTGATCGCACCGGTCATGCGTTATTGCACACGTTGTATCAACGTAATGTCAGCGCCAATACGCAGTTCTTCATTGAGTGGATGGCGTTGGATCTGATCCGTGATGAACAAGGCGATGTGCTGGGCGTCACCGCCATGGAAATGGAAACGGGTGACGTTTCGATCTTGCAAGCCAGAGCGACGCTATTTGCTACCGGCGGTGGCGGGCGGATTTTTCAGGCCAGCACCAACGCATTAATCAACACCGGCGATGGTTTGGGTATTGCCGCACGTGCTGGAATCCCATTGGAAGACATGGAGTTTTGGCAATTTCATCCCACCGGTGTGTATGGGGTGGGGGTATTGATCAGCGAAGCGGTGCGCGGTGAGGGCGGGTATTTGCTGAATAAAGATGGTGAACGTTTCATGGAGCGTTACGCACCCAACGCCAAGGATCTGGCCAGTCGTGACGTGGTTTCACGCGCGATGACGACGGAAATCAAAGATGGACGCGGTTGCGGCGGGGAAAACGATCATTTGCTACTGAAACTGGATCATCTGGGTGCTGACATCATCAAAACCCGTCTACCGGGTATCCGTGAATTGGCGATTAAATTTGCCCATGCTGACCCCATTAATGCGCCGATTCCGGTGGTGCCGACCGCGCATTATATGATGGGTGGCATTCCGACCAATTACTTGGGGCAAGTGGTGGCGCCGTATAAAACCGGTCCGGAAGAAATTGTATCCGGTTTCTATGCAGTGGGAGAGTGCGCCTGTGTTTCCGTGCATGGCGCCAACCGTTTGGGCACCAATTCGTTGCTCGATCTGGTGGTATTCGGACGTGCTGCAGCCAATCAGATCATTGAGGATTTGAAGACCAATCCGCATCATAAGCCATTGCCAGCGGATGCTGCGGATAAAACACTGGCTCGTCTGGCGCGCTTGGAGAATCAGAAAGACGGAGAAAATGTCGCTCAGGTGAATACTGCGTTGGCCAAAACCATGCAGACCTATTGCGGTGTTTTTCGTTTTGAAGATATGCTGCGGCAGGGCGTAGAGAAAATCCTTGAAGTCGGTGAGCGCATCGGTCGGACGGAAATCAAGGATAAAAGCAATGTGTTCAACACAGCGCGAATCGAAGCGCTGGAACTGGAGAATCTGAAGGAGGTCGCCACGGCAACGATGATCTCTGCGGAAGCTCGATGCGAAAGCCGTGGTGCACACGCACGTGACGATTATCCCGAACGCGATGATGTCAAATGGCTAAAGCATACTTTGTATTTCAGTGAAAACAACCGGTTGGATTATAAGCCGGTACGCTTAAAGCCTATCACGGTGGAATCTTTTCCACCTAAAGCCAGAACCTACTAGAATCAGTCGCTTATTTCTTGAATCTGAAACCTGGAAACTATGAAAAAGTATAAACATGCCGCTCTGTTAATTTGGTTCATTTACTGCATCTTATATTCTGTGTTGGTTTCTGCTGACACACGCTATGTGTCTGATCAATTGGAGGTTACTTTACGCAGAGGTCCGACCCTTAGTCACGCTGTTCTCAGAATGTTGAAAAGCGGTACGGCGGTGGAAGTTTTGGAGGTTGATGCAGAGACCGGACATACGCGCGTTAAAACCAATGGTGGTGTCGAAGGTTGGATACTCAGCCGCTATTTGAGTGCCGAGCCAACCGCAAGAATGCAATTGGAAAAAATGATCAAGGAAATGGGGCGTACCGATAATCCTGACCATTCAGTGTTGACTCAGTTAAAAACGATCAGAAGTGACTATGAAGGCGCTAATCAACGTATTGCAAAACTTGAAAGTGAGAATAAGCAATTAGAGGAACAATTGGCTTCGATCCAGAAAACATCTGCCAATGTATTATCGATTGATAAGGAAAATAAGAAACTGCATCAGAAGCTTACGGCAACCGAGGAACGTCTCAATACATTACAGTTGGAGAATGATGAGTTGGGAGATCGTAAGCAAAGAGATTGGTTTGTTGCCGGTGCTCTGGTTTTGGTGGGTGGTGTGGCGCTGGGTTTGATTCTTCCGCTATTTACCAGACGGAAGCAGTCAAGATACGGTAGTTATTAATCTCTGCGTCCTTAGATTATGGCAATAAATAGCCTGATAGAAATAGTACGATATTATTATTCCCTATCCCACAGGATGGAATTGAGTTTACTCAAGCAAATAATGTGAGTAACTTATAAATGATCATAAGATAAAGGACATGCTGTGAGAATTACTGCGCTGTTTTTAACTGTTTTTGGCTTGTTGGGTTTTCTTACATCATGCGCGCATACTAATCCTCCTCCGATAGATATGCAGCAAGCTATTCAAAGAGCCACAACGCCTTGTGATCATGAAGCACTGGTTAAATATTATGACGAAACTGTCAGAGAATTGCGGTCAAAGATAAAAGAACATAAGAAAATGCTTGAATCGTATGGATCGGTGACATTTGATTATGGAAAGGAAGGGCTGGCATTGCAGTCCTATTCTAAGAACTTGATTGCCTTATACGAACAAGCTGTACAAGTTAATATCGATATGGCGAATTCTCATCGATCTATGGCCGGAGAGACTAAATAATTTTCATGATGGTGCGCTCTGATAACGTTGAGGCTTCACTGAAACGTCGTGTTTGAATACATTGCACTTATTGAAATCATGGCATCTTTCTAGCTTGTAGCGGCAATATCCGGGTAAGTAGAGAAGTGCAGTAGTTGATGGTGTCAAGTTTCAAATTTCAAATTTCAAATTCAAAATGGCGGTGGAGGAGATGATCAAAGGCGAGAGTTTGTTGAGCCTTCATGCTGCTTATCAACACCGACTATGGTCATGATTTCCCATGCTTGCAAATGCAAAAGTTTGGCGATTTCTTCATAATCGTCAGGTAAAGCGGCATCATCCCAGCCATTCGCTGAATGTCTGGCTAGATTTACAGCAAGAGTCACATTCCGTACACGTTGTAAATTTGAACAATCATCATCCATCAAGGTGATTAGTAATGTAGGTAATTTCCATTTAACAGCGAGTTCCAGTTGTAATTGATGTAATGAGAAGCCAAAAACACTTTCCTGTGCTGTCGCACTACGTATTGTTTTATCCAGTTTCTGTAAATTTTTTATTTTTAGCATCTCCTTAGGTGCAAAACACCACATGAGCATTTCGGCAATATCATGTAATAACGCAGCGATACGGATTTCTTCAAAATGTAAGTCATGTAAACGAACTGCCCAATCAAACGCATAGGAAGAGGCGATATTTGCACGATGTGCGGTTTTTAACAAATAAACAAGCGCGTTCATATTGTCGCGTCCCAAGGTTTCTTCAACCAATGGTTTTGCCGATACTTTATTTAATGTGGTTTCAAGTCCAAGCATCATGATAATCTGCTCAACTTCCACCACATCATGTTCTTGACTGCGGTGTTTATGCTGTTGCAGATAACGTAATAACTTGACGGTCATGAACGGATCATATTTCACAACATGAGCAATACTGCGAGTGCTCAGGTGCTGTTCGTCTTGCTCCAGAACCGCAAGATTACGCGCAGTCTGTCTTAAAACGGGAATTTCCGCTGTCGTAAGAAAATTAACCCACTCTGATAGTTTTTGCTGTTTTTGTTGTGGCATATTGAGCTCCTGATCGGGAATGCGTACATTTTCTACGACATTCCTTTGATAAATATTTAGAAAACAATAGGCTACTTGAATCTGACTGCTTCAATAAAGATATTTATCGAGATGGTAGAAGCATTGTATCGATAGGAATATCAAGCGGTTAAAAGAATAATCGCTCTAATTCAATGCCAGGATCTTCAGCGCGCATGAAAGCTTCGCCGACAAGAAATGCATTCACTTGATTGTTACGCATCAGTGCAACATCTGCAGGATGATGTATACCACTTTCTGTCACTACAATTTTATGGGATGGGATTTTATTCAATAATTCCAGGGTTGTGTTTAACGATGTTTCAAAAGTCCGTAAGTTACGATTGTTGATACCAATTAAGGGTGTCGTTAACTGGAGTGCCATATCCAGTTCATCCGCATCATGCACTTCCACCAGAACCGCCATACCCAACGAATGGGCTAATTTTTCCAATTTCTGCATCTGTATTAAAGGGTTGCTATCAGATGCATCATCAGCATATTCCAGCAAAAAAGCACTGACTATCAGCAAAATACAATCTGCATGCATGGCGCGCGCTTCAATAATTTGGTATTCATCCAGCATAAAATCTTTACGTAAAACCGGAAGTGGGCATGCTGCACGCGCTTCTTGTAAATACTCGGGGCTACCCATAAAAAACTGTTTATCCGTCAATACCGATAAGCAGGCTGCACCGTGTTGAGCGTAAGTTTTGGCTATCTCGGCAGGCAGAAATTCAAAGGATGGGGTATTTGTTCCCGATGAATGCCCACGTAATATCCCTTTACTGGGGCTGGCTTGTTTAATCTCCGCAATAACAGCGGATTGTCCTGCATTGATTTTGTTATGGATTGCCGCGACAAAATCACGCGGAGGGAGTGCTGATTGGGTTTCTTCGAGTAATAATGAATAGCATTTCAATGCCTTGGCAGCAGTAATTTCTTGCTTTTTGACGGTAAGAATTTTTTTTAAAATGTCGGACATTTTGTTATTAAGCAGAATTTCTGTGGGTAAATTCCACGAGTTCATGAAGTTTCTTCAATGCAGCGCCACTTTCTATAGCTTGATGCGCTGCTTTTATGCCATGTTCAAGCGCACCCGCAATACCGGCTGCATAAATAGCGGCGCCGGCGTTTAATAAGACGATATCACGGGCAGGTGCGGCGACATTTTCCAGGACTGAAAGCAGCATCGCTTTAGCATGCTTGCTATCCGTAACCTGAATCGCCTCGATTGGAGATGTTGTTAGATTAAAGTCTTCCGGTCGGATGGTATAAGTTTCCACTTTGCCATTTTTCAATTCACCGATATTCGTTTCACCGGTTATTGTGATTTCATCCAGTCCATCCTTTCCATTGACAATCAATACGTGTTCGCTGCCCAGTTGCTGCAAGACATGTGCCAGCGTTTCAACCAGATCATGATTAAATACACCGAGTACTTGCCGTTTGGCGCTGGCGGGGTTAGTCAGCGGACCAAGAATGTTAAATAATGTTTTAATGCCTAATTCACGCCGTACTGGCGCGGCGTGTTTCATGGCAGCGTGATAATTGGGAGCAAACATAAAACCGACGCCGATTTCACGGATGCTTTGGGCGACTTGCTGCGGTGTTTGATTAAGATTAACGCCCAGCGCCTCCAGTACATCAGCACTCCCTGATTTGCTTGAAACGGATCTGCCACCATGTTTGGCGACACGAGCTCCCGCAGCGGCGGCAACAAATGCCGATGCCGTTGAAATATTGAATGTGTGTAACGAGTCCCCGCCGGTACCACAAGTATCGACCAGATAAGTACTATCGGGAATATCAACTTTGGTCGCCAATTCGCGCATGACCTGAGCTGCTGCCGCTATTTCTCCGATGGTTTCTTTTTTTACCCGGAGACCGGTGATGATTGCGGCGATTAGCACCGGTGAGATTTCTCCTTGCATAATTTGCCGCATCAGAGACACCATGTCATCATGCATTATTTCTTGATGGGCGATAATGCGGTGCAGTGCTTCTTGTGGAGTCATTGAGATACCTTATTCAATCTAATTGACTGATCGATTAAGAAAATTCTCGAGCATCTGATGTCCATGCTCGCTCAAAATAGATTCGGGATGAAATTGGATGCCTTCAATGGCCAGTGTTTTGTGGCGTAGCCCCATAATTTCATCATCTGCAGTCCATGCTGTAATTTCAAGGCAATCAGGTAATGTCGAGCGCTCAACGACCAGCGAGTGGTAACGAGTCGCGATAAAGGGATTGGGCAGGCCCTGGAAAACACCCGTATTATGATGAAAAATAGGCGATGTTTTGCCATGCATCAGTTGTTTTGCATGAACAACTCGACCACCGAATGCTTGTCCGATGCTTTGATGACCCAGACAAACACCTAATACTGGAATACTTTGACTGAATTGACTGATGACAGAAAGCGACACACCCGCTTCATTGGGAGTACACGGTCCCGGAGAAATGACGATGCGTTCAGGATTGAGCTGTGAAATTTTATCCAGGGTTATTTCATCATTCCGGTATACCACGACTTTTTCCCCCAGTTCAGAAAAATACTGTACTAGGTTATAGGTAAAAGAGTCATAGTTATCAATCATTAGCAACATATTTTTTAACTATTTTTATTAAAAATTCTTGAAGAAAGTTATGTAAATGATGGTTGTGGGACTAAGCGGGCAGATTTTACCAGTTCAGTAGTAATGCTGATAAATATAATCACAATTATTTGAACATTATTTGATCTTACCTTATTAATTCAGTAAAATTAACCGCTTTTTAAACCTTGTCTCACCATAATATGGATGGGAGACTTTACCCATAAGGAACTTATGCGCCATTACGAAATAGTTTTTATTGTTCATCCTGATCAGAGTGAACAAGTACCTGCAATGATCGAACGTTATCGTGGCATTGTTACTGCAAAGAATGGCAAAATTCATCGCGTAGAAGATTGGGGGCGTCGCCAACTTGCCTATCAGATCCAGAAAGTTCATAAAGCACATTATGCGTTAATGAATATTGAATGCGATCAAGAAACCTTAAACGACTTAGATCATGCGTTTAAATTTAATGATGCAATCCTTCGGCATCTCACTATGAAAACAAAGGGGCCTGTCACGGAGGCATCTCCCATGATGCGCCAAGAAGAAAGATCGGGTCTTGCGAGCCCGATTACTTCAGACGCCAGTGCTGACGATGCAGAATCGGATGATTTGTCAGATGAATCTGCTACTGTGTAGATTTTATAGCAATTGTATTGTAATCAAACAATTATTTGTGGGAAAATCATTAAACTAGGCGTTCTGCGGTATACTCCGGCCGGTATTGCCATCGTCGAATTTACAGTTAGGCATGTATCTCAGCAAATTGAAGCCGGTGTAGCGCGACAAATCATGTGTGAAATTCTTACAGTAGCATTGGGTCAACTGGCTTTGACTGTTGCCGAATTCAAGGTTGATAGTGCGATTAAATTAACGGGATTTCTCAACAGAAAAAGTCATCTGAATCAACAGCTAGTGTTACATATAGATCATATCGAACTCATTTAATCATATTCAGTATAGGAATTAAAATGCCACGTTTTGTAAGACGTAAAGACAGTAAAGACAAAGAAAGAGAAAAGAAAGCCAATCGCCCCTTATTTAAGCGCAAAAAGTTTTGCCGTTTCACTGCGGAAGGTATAAAACATGTTGACTATAAAGATATTGAGATCTTAAAAGACTTCATTAGTGAAAACGGTAAGATAATTCCGGCACGTATTACCGGTACTCGTGCTTTTTATCAACGCCAGCTTAGTACAGCAGTGGAACATGCTCGTTTCCTGGCATTGTTACCTTATACTGATCAGCACTAAGGAGTCATGATATGCAAATCATTTTGATGGAAAAAATCACTAACTTAGGACAGCTGGGTGACATTGTTAATGTCAAAAGCGGTTTTGCGCGTAATTATTTGATCCCACAAGGAAAAGCAAAACGTGCTACCGAACAGACTATTGCAGAGTTTCAGTCTAAGCGTGCTGAACTTGAGAAAATTCAAGCGGCATCCTTAGCGGCTGCTCAGGCGATTGCTGACAAATTAGATGGACTGTTGGTACAGATTACTCAGAAAACCGGAAGTGATGGAAAATTATTTGGCTCGGTGACCAATACAAATATTGCTGAAGCACTTGTCGCACAAGGTTTTGCAATTGAGAGATCAATGATCCGCATGCCGCAAGGTCAACTGAAACAAGTTGGCGACTACTCGCTGATAGTAACACTGCATAGTGATGTTTCAGCACATATCACTGTTTCTGTATTAGGCGAAGCAATGCTCTGATTTTCCTATTAATAAGAAAATACTTTAAAAGGACTATTACCATAGTCCTTTTTTCATTGTGATGCAGCAAGTGGTAGAATCAAGCATCAATCAATTATGTTTCTCTGATACCTATGGCGCAATCATCGATCAGTATCCATCAGGATCAGCTCACAGATCCGTACAAAACGCCTCCGCATTCCATTGAAAGCGAGCAGTCAGTCCTGGGGGGATTGATGCTGGATAACAACGCTTGGGAAAAGGTTGCTGATATTATTACTGATAGTGACTTTTATCGGCAGGATCATCGCCTGATCTACCATCATATCTGTAAGCTGATCGAACACAATAAGCCTGCGGATGTGGTCACAGTTGCTGAATCACTGGAAATATCGGCAGTGCTGCTGGATGTCGGTGGACTCGCCTATATTGGCGCTATCGTACAAAATACGCCATCTGCTGCCAATATCAAACGCTATGCCGAAATTGTCCGCGAGCGTTCGATTATGCGTAATCTGGCACAAGTGGGTGTACAGATAACGGATTCCGCTTATAACCCGGCTGGACGTTCCGCAGCTAATTTACTCGATGAAGCGGAAGCGAAAGTTTTTGAAATTGCCGAAGAAGGTGCTCGGGGCAAAGAAGGATTCATCGATATTCAACCACTCCTGAAACAGGTGGTTGAAAGAATAGAGCTGCTTTACAGTCAAGATAACCCAAGTAATGTGACCGGCATCGCTTCCGGTTTTCATGATCTCGATCAAAAGACATCCGGATTCCAACCTGGAGATTTAATCATTGTGGCAGGTCGGCCATCCATGGGTAAAACCGCTTTTTCACTCAATATTGCGGAGCATGTGGCGCTGGAACTCAATAAGCCTGTTGCGGTATTCAGTATGGAGATGGGGGGTGCGCAACTTGCCATGCGGATGTTAGGATCTGTCGGGAAACTGGACCAACATAAGGTTCGTACCGGTCGCTTGGAAGATCAAGACTGGCCCAAGCTGACGCACGCATTAGGCAAGCTGAATGAAGCGCCTATTTTTATTGATGAAAGTGCCGCACTGAATGCTTTGGAACTGAGAGCGCGAGCCAGGCGACTCTATCGTCAGCATGGTGAATTGGGTTTGATTGTGGTGGATTATTTGCAGCTCATGTCATCCAGCAATCAGGGAGAGAATCGCGCTACTGAAATTTCAGAGATATCGCGCGCTTTAAAAGGATTAGCCAAAGAACTTAAAGTGCCTGTGATTGCATTGTCCCAGCTTAACCGCAGTCTTGAGCAACGCCCGAATAAACGTCCGGTCATGTCGGATTTACGTGAATCAGGTGCGATAGAACAAGACGCCGATGTTATTCTTTTTATTTATAGAGATGAAGTTTATAACCCGGATTCGCCCGACAAAGGGATTGCGGAAATTATTATTGGCAAGCAAAGAAATGGCCCGATAGGAAAGATTGATCTGACCTTCCTCGGGGAATATACGCGTTTTGAGAGCTATGCCAAATCAGAATATTATTAGCAAACTATTTTCAGTTGTCGGTTAATCCATAGCCATAATAATGGACGCGACAGATTTTATTTCCTAATCAGTCTGTCAGCGTTCATGATATTTTCCCCATCTGGCCGCTCTGGTAATCCGACATAGCCTGCCGTATTTCTTCTGCGGTGTTCATAACAAAAGGACCACTGCCCGCGATGGGTTCATCAATCGGTTCACCGCATAATAGCAATGCTGTTGTGTTGGGTGCGCTATCCATATGAATACAATCACCTATCCGGTCAAACACACCGACTTCGGCTGCGTTAATGGTTTCAGAATCGCTGACACGTACCGAGCCTTTGAGCACCGCCAGCAGTGTGTTGTGACCATCCGGCACAATCAGGTCGATAGGTTGTTCGCTCGTTAAGCGCAAGTCCCATACGTTCATCGGCGTAAAGGTGTCCGCCGGTCCTGCAGTTCCGTCGAATTCGCCCGCAATTACGCGCACACTGCCTTGACCGTTCGGGAGTCTGATGGCAGGAATCTGACTATCCAGAATACTTTGATAACGGGGCGGCGACATCTTATCCCTGGCGGGTAAGTTGACCCAGAGTTGCACCACTTCAAGCACACCGCCACGCTGTGCGAAATCGCGACCATGAAATTCTTCGTGAACTAAGCCGGAAGCTGCCGTCATCCATTGCACATCGCCCGGGCCAATCTTGCCGCCGCCACCGGAACTGTCACGGTGTTCCACTTCGCCACTATATACGATGGTGACTGTCTCAAAGCCGCGATGCGGATGCTCACCCACACCATGGCGTTGTTTGGTCGGCGAAAATTCCATCGGTCCTGCATAATCGAACAGCAAAAAGGGACTAATCACGGATCCCAGTGCTGAATACGAGAAAAGTGTGCGCACAGGGAAGCCATCACCAACCCAATGCTGATCTGTATTTCGCTGGATACGCAACAATTTCTTGGATGATGCCTCAGGTTTAATTGTCAGCATGAATTATTACCTTTCAGTCCAGAGTTGGTTGGATTCATCATGGTACAACATTATTGTTCATATGAGTAATTTGATGTGTCACCACAATACTGTGAGACACAAATAAACTGTTACAGCGCGTGTAGCACAGATCTGACGATGCGAACTGTCAACCGGAATCATTTCTTCATGAAAATGTGGATTTTCTCACAGGCTTTTAATTATTGGTGCCTATATAGTACGTGCCAGGGAATGTTTTTCCGTGAATTTCCCTGAGTTAGAAGATCAATATTGAATTTCTAACATCTAGCGATTGATGTCTAGATGGCCTTGGACAAATCAAATAAAACTAGCATTGATGACATCCTTGAGTGAAATTCGATTTTATTAATCAAAGCATAGGAGCTTTCCAATGAAAACGATCAGCTTTTTCCGACTGGCGGCAATTTTTATACCGTTATCTTTCCTCAGTACTACGAGTTATGCAGTAGTTTCTGGTGGCGAAGTAAAACAAAACGGCAATGTCACTACTTTAACAGTACCATCAAATAGTCTGCAGTCTCAAATGGCTAATATTAATTTTTCCGGTGCGCGTGCCATGCAAATGCCAGAACCATCGCACATGATACCGGAAACTCTGGAAGTTTCCGGAGGAGCAAAAAAAGCCTTTAAAGGTACGCCTGGTTCTGTATCCGGGCAATCAGGCAATGGAAAGGAAAATCCCATGTCGATTCCTAAATTGAATGCAACCGACGTGAGCGATGGCATTTCAACGCAAGAATTTGGAACATTCCAACATCCCTTCACCACATCACGTGCCGAAGCTAAAGCGGGTCAGGTGTCTAAAGAGTATCCTTTTAGAGCATCCGGTAAGCTCTTTTTCAATATTGGCGCAAGCACATTCGTTTGCTCTGCTTCCTTAATCAAAAAAGGCATTATAGTCACCGCGGCGCACTGTGTAGCGGGATACGGTACGGGCGCGTTTTATAGCAATTGGGTTTTTGTGCCTGCAAAGAATGATAGATTTACCCCGAATGCACCTTATGGCGTATATGGCGTTACAGGCGCTGTGGTAATGACCTCGTGGATTAATGGAACTGATGGATGTAACGTTGTGTGCCCCAATGATGTCGCTGTGTTAGTGGCAGCGCCTGTTGCAGGTGTATATCCTGGCGATCGCACAGGCTTCTTAGGCTATGGCTGGAATAACTTTGGGTTTACTTCTTTTGCAGGACTCAATGCAACCGAAATCACCCAGTTAGGTTATCCGGTAGGACTGGGTAACGGTGTTGCGATGCAGCGCACAGATTCACTTGGTTACACGATAACAACTGCCGGATGGTTTAATAATATCCAGATTGGTTCAAGGATGAGAGGCGGTTCCAGTGGCGGGCCTTGGATTATCAATTTTGGTATTGACCCTTCTGCAACGCCTGATCTCCCAGGTTTAGGTGCTCAGAAGAATACCATCGTTGCTGTGACGAGTTGGGGTTACAACAGCACTGATCCTAAGGTGCAAGGCGCTAGCCCGTTTACCAGCGGTAATATTGTGCCACTGGTAAATTCAGTCTGTCCTAGTGCGGCATGTTAATGCATTGTAACGCATAGCAGTAAGCCCCCGGCTATGTCGGGGGCATCATAGTTTGTTACCTTCTTGTTCTGGCAATATCTTCAAAAATACTTCCCGTTCCGATTCCAGCAGGCTTTCAAGTAGCTGATAAGTAGTCCGCTCTGAATAACCCATAACGATGTGATTTTATGTAATGAATAGATAAATTTGAGCGGTTAAATTCACCAGTTCTTGGTAAAATTGCAGCAATTTCCTGCAAATTTAGCGAGAGTTACATGG
>JAGNZK010000075.1 GCA_017984435.1 Nitrosomonas sp.
GCATATCGCTGAGGCGCCAGATCAATTATTGAGCGAACTGCAACTATTGACGCCACCCGAGCGCAACCGGTTGCTGCTGGAGTGGAATGATACGGAAGTGGATTATCCGCGCGGTAAATGCATACACCAGTTATTTGAGGAACAGGTGGATATCAATCCAAATGCAGTAGCCGTTGTTTTTGAGGGGGAGCAGCTTACTTACGGACAACTCAACGAGAAAGCGAACCGGTTGGCGCACTATTTGAGAACACAAGGCATCGGTGCGGAGATGCTGGTGGGCATTTGTGTGGAACGTTCCTTGGAGATGATCGTCGCTGTCTTGGGCATCCTCAAAGCCGGTGCTGCCTATCTGCCCATTGATCCGGAGTTGCCAACGGAAAGGCTGCGCCAGATATTGCAGGATGCGAACACTCGCTGGATACTGACCTTATCGGAATTAGTAGGGAAAATACCGGAATTTTGTAGCATAGCGTGTCTGGATCATAGCTTGGAAAGCGGAAAACAATTGGATGAAGACTTGCCGGATCTTATTTTTGATGAGCGGCAATTGGCTTACATGCTCTATACCTCCGGAACAACCGGCTTACCCAAGGGAGTCGGGGTTAATCACAGCAATTTGGTGAACCAGTATTTTGCTTGGGAAATGGCTTACGGTCTACGAGACAATTATGTTCATCTGCAAATGGCACGTTATACCTTTGATGTGTTTGCGGGTGATTGGATACGTGCATTGTGTTCGGGCGGTAAGCTTGTAATTTGCTCAAAGGAGACATTACTTCAGCCGGTGCAATTGTATGCATTAATGCAGCGGGAGCAAGTCACCGTTGCAGAATTTGTACCCGCAGTTTTGCGGTTACTGATGGAGTATCTTGAGGAAACCGGGCAAAGACTGGCGTTTATGGAATTGCTCATTTGTGGTTCTGATCGTTGGTATGCTGGGGAATACAAGAAATTCCTGAAACTGTGTGGTCAGAAAACTCGGTTGATCAACTCGTACGGTTTAACGGAAGCAACCATTGATAGTACCTATTTTGAGACTCAGCAAGTTAATTCGTTAACGCAGGAACTGGTTCCGCTAGGACAGGGATTTGCGAATACCTGCGCCTATATTCTTGACCGGTGGCTCAATCCGGCTCCCATAGGTGTTCCAGGTGAGCTTTATATTGGCGGAGCAGGTGTTGTCAGAGGTTACTTTAACCGACCTGAATTGACAGGTGAGCGATTTATACCCAATCCATTCAGTCAGAAACCGGGCGAACGATTATACAAGACCGGTGATGTCGTGAGTTATCTGCCGGATGGCAATATCGAACACCTGGGTCGTACGGATCATCAGGTCAAGATTCGGGGATTCCGAATTGAGCTGGGGGAGATCGAGACAACGTTGTTGCAACATCCTGCCATCAGCGCAGCGATAGTGGTTGCACGTGATGAAAGCACGCCTGGTAGTCAACGTTTGGTTGCGTATGTGGTCGGCAATGACGTAGAACCGGATATTGACGATCTGCGTATGTACCTTAAAGCGTGTTTGCCGGATTATATGGTGCCCACTGCGTTTGTCGTGCTTGACTGCTTGCCGGTCAATGCGAATGGCAAAGTAGACCGGGAGGCATTGCCAGCACCAGAGGTTGATGACCGGTTTGTCCATCAGTATGTGGCACCGCGTACGCAAACGGAAAAAATCATTGCCGCTATTTGGGCTGAGGTATTGGGATTAGAACGAGTGGGTATGCATGATAATTTCTTTCAACTCGGCGGGCATTCACTACTGGCAATGATCTTGATAGAACGAGTACGCCGCCAGGGACTTCATGCGGATGTGCGCTCGCTCTTTATTACACAAACGCTGGCTGAATTTGTTTCCGTATTGGATAGCAACAATCGTGTTGTTGAAGTACCCGATAATCGAATACCGGGATCCTGTGAGCATATTACGCCGGAAATGTTGCCATTGGTTGCGCTGAAACAAACCGAAATCGACAGTGTAATGCAGCAAGTACCCGGCGGTGCCAGGAATGTTCAGGACATTTATGCTTTAACACCTTTTCAGGAAGGAATTCTTTTTCATCACTTAATCAGTACGGACGGCGATCCTTACTTGCTGTCTTCACTGTTAGCTTTTGATACCCGTAACCGTCTGGATTGTTTTTTAAATGCACTCCAAGCAGTCGTCGACCGCCACGACATCCTGCGTACAGCGGTCATGTGGGAAGAGCTGTCTGTACCGGTGCAAGTGGTTTTGCGTGAAGTTGCTTTGTCAGTCACTGAGATTACACTCAATCCGGCATTCGGCGATGCTGCCAAGCAATTGCAGGAAAGATTCGATCCCAGGCATTTCCGCTTGGATATCCGCCAGGCGCCGTTGATTCAGGGTTATGTGGCTTGGGATGCGCAACAGGATCGATGGTTATTATTGATTCTTGAGCACCATTTGGCGCTGGACCATGTGGCTATGGAAGCGGTGTTAAAGGAAGTACGTGCTTATTTATTAGATCAATTTGATCAACTTCTGCCATCGCTTCCATTCAGAAACTTTGTGGCGCAGACCCGTATGGGGATGAAGCCTGAGGAACATGAAGCTTTTTTCAGAAAATTACTGGGAAATGTGGATGAACCGACAGCGCCCTTTGGATTACTTGATGTACAGGGAGATGGCTCAGATATTGTTGAAGCGATAATCGACCTGGATGATGCACTGGATCAACGCATCCGAGTATGTGCTCAATCCATCGGTGTCAGTGCTGCGAGTGTGTTTCATTTAGCCTGGGCACAAGTACTGGCACTCATTTCCGGAAAAGAAACTGTTGTGTTCGGCACGGTATTGTTCGGGCGTACACAAAGTGGTGATGAAGCAGCAGATCGAATGCTGGGGATGTTTATCAACACGTTGCCGGTATGCTTTGACGTGACTGAGACGGGTTGTAAGATCGGTATACAAAAAATGCATCGGCTTTTAGCTGAACTTATGCGCCATGAACATGCATCACTCGCGCTTGCGCAACGATGTAGCGCGGTTCCTTCGCCTGCACCGTTATTTTCAACCTTGCTGAACTACCGCCATAGCGTTAACGAGGGCAGTGTTGCTGCGGATGTGAGTGCATCGTGGTGGGAAAGTATGGGTATCAAGGTATTAAAAGAGGATGAGCGTACTAATTACCCGTTTACGCTATCGATTGATGATTTTGGAAATAGCTTTCGTTTGACGATGCAAGTTCAATCTCCCATTGAACCGCAGCGCATGATTCGATACCTGCAAACTGCGTTAACCGGTTTGGTGGATGCGTTGACATCCAATCCCGGTAAGGCGATCTGTACCATTGATGTGCTGCCGGAATCTGAGAGAGAACAGATTATATCTGAATGGAATAAGATCAAAGCGAGCTGCCTGCAAGATGAGCGTATCCATGAATTATTCGAACGACAGGCAAAGCATCAACCGCAAGCAATAGCCGTCACATACGAAGATAAGCAGCTTACTTATGGTGAACTGAATGCAAGAGCCAATCGGATTGCACATGGTTTGCGTGCTCGGGGAGTAGGCTCGGAAGTATTGGTGGGTTTGTTTTTTGAGCGCTCGCTGGAAATGGTTATTGGTATTTTGGGGGTGCTCAAGGCGGGAGGTGCTTACTTGCCGATCGATCCGAATTATCCGCAAGAGCGCATCGCTTTTATGATTGAGGATGCCAAGCCTAAGGTGATCCTGACGCAAAGTGCATTGATGGAAGGGATACCCCATGAGATAGCAACGTTTTGCTTGGATCAGGATTTGTCCGATCAATCGGATTATTCTTGGGACAATCCGGTATCGATGGGTACTGCTAACAATCTTGCCTATGTGATCTATACATCCGGGTCAACAGGAAAACCCAAAGGTGTCATGGTTACTCATTTCAATGTGCGACGACTTTTTGCAATCACTGAGCAAGACTATGGTTTTAGTAATGCGGATATCTGGACATTGTTTCATTCGTACGCATTTGATTTTTCGGTGTGGGAGATCTGGGGTGCATTGTTGTACGGGGGGCGGTTAATCGTAGTGCCTGACTCGGTCAGACACTCACCCGATGCATTGCATCAGTTATTACAGGAACAGCGTGTCACGGTTCTGAATCAGACGCCTACCAGCTTCTATCAACTGGATAATGTCGATAAACAAGCGTTAAAAAATGATTCGCTGGCATTACGACTAATCATTTTTGGCGGAGAAGCGCTTGAATTTGGTCAACTTCGAGGATGGTTCGAACGTCATGGAGACGCGCGCCCGCAGCTTGTCAACATGTATGGCATCACGGAAACGACCGTCCATGTTACATGGGCTTCACTGAAGCAGTCGGATGCGGAGCGTTCAGGTAACAGTAGTGTTGGACGTCCTTTACCTGATTTGCAAGCCTTTATTCTGGATAAACAGGGGAATCTCGCTCCGATGGGGGTCCAGGGAGAGCTTTACATCGGCGGATTCGGCTTGGCCCGTGGCTATCTCAACCGCGCTGATCTCACCGCCGAGCGCTTTGTTCCCCATCCATTTGATGATCGTGAGGGGGAACGTCTTTATCGTACCGGTGATTTAGCGCGGTATCGGGAGAGCGGGGATATTGAATACCTGGGACGAATCGACCAGCAAGTGAAAATCCGCGGTTTCCGGATTGAATTAGGGGAAATAGAAAGCGTACTCGCGCAGCACCCATTAATCAATGAAGTAGTCGTGGTTGCGCGTACGGATGTGCCAGGTGAAAAGCGACTGGTGGCGTATGTGGCGATTGATCAGTCAGAGAATGCAGTGGTGAATACGGATGACTTGCGTGCGTATCTCCAGGCACGATTACCGGATTATATGGTACCTGCGGCTTGGGTTTTTTTGGATAGTTTGCCGCTGACCATGAATGGTAAGGTAGATCGTAAGGCGTTGCCTGCGCCGGATATCGAAACGCAAATAGCTTCTCGGTATCTGGCTCCACGCAATACCACCGAAGAGATTCTGGCAAATATCTGGGCGAAAGTGCTTCGGTTGGAAAAAATTGGGATTGATGATAATTTTTTTGCGTTAGGAGGCGATTCCATTCGCAGCATCCAGGTGGTTGGTCTTGCGAAAGAGCGAGAGCTAACGGTACCAATGGAGCAGCTTTATAAATATGGAACGATTCGATCGCTGGCTCAAACTCTGATGGCGGCGGATTTCTCCACAATTGAGGCGGTTAGCTTAGATCCTTTTGCATTACTTACCGTTGAGGATTTGTCGAAACTTCCACCCGGTATTCAGGATGCCTATCCATTGACCGAGATGCAAGCCGGTATGATTTTTCACAGTGAACAAGAACTTGGTGCATATCATGTCGTCGATAGCATCAAAGTGCAGTGTACTCTGAATGCAGAGGTACTCCGAGCCGCGTTGGCACAGGTGTTTGCGCGTCATCCAGTACTGCGAACCTCGTTCGATCTGGGAAGTTTCAGTGAACCGCTGCAACTAGTCCATCAACAGTGTGATGTTCCCCTGGCAGTTTATGACCTTGCCCATTTTTCGTCCCCAGAGCAGGAAGAAGTACTGGCTAACTATTTGCAGTTGGTTCGAGGTGATCATTTTGATGTATCAAAACTGCCTTTGATTCGTTTTTCCGCTCATTATCTGGCTGAAGATAAACTTCAATTAACGATCGTGGGGCACCATGCCATTATCGATGGTTGGAGTTTGATTTCTCTATTGATCGAGATTTTTCAGCGATGCCTCGCGATTCAACAAAGCCAGTCGTTTCCTGAAAAACATCTCCCTAATGCCATGCGCAACCTCGTGGTTCGTGAAAGAAAAGCACTCAATTCAGCAGTCGACCGGGGGTTCTGGAAGCAATGGCTGAGCAGCGCGACGATCAATAGCTTTCCCTATCTGGCTTCGATGTCTGGGGCTATCAGCGCGCACAAGAATGATTGGCCGGAAGTGGATTTGCATCTGCCGCTGAATATTTCTGAGCAATTGAAACAACTGGCTCAATCTCTTGCTGTTCCGCTTAAATGCGTATTGCTCGCAGCGCATTTGCGGATTCTAAGTTTGCTGTATGGTGAGAGGAATGTTACCACCGGACTTGTGGCCAGTACCCGGCCGGAAGGATTGGATGGTGACCAAGTACTAGGGGTGTTTTTAAATACATTGCCACTGCGCATGCAACTACAAGGTGGAACTTGGGCGGAATTGATTACTCAGGTTTTTGCTGCGGAGCGTGAAATGCTGAATTCACGCTATTATCCACTTGCTGGTTTGCACAGGCTTCAAGGCAATACTGAATTCTTCGATACTACATTCAATTACCTGCATTACCATGTGGGTGAAGATTTTTTGAATTCCGATCACGCCAAGATAATAGCGTGGAGCAATCCTATCCGGCCGAATTTTGCGCTGGAAGTAACATTCAATTGGGATGTGATAACCCACCAAATTCAATTAACTTTGCAAGGCGATAGTACAAGACTCGATCAAGTGCAATTGGAACGGATCAGTCAATATTACATGGATGCTTTGTCTGCGATCGCGGATGATTCATCGGTACGTTACGATACCGATTCTTTGCTCGGTACTGCAGAGTGGCATCAAGTGTTGGTTGAATGGAATGATACGGAAGTGGATTATCCGCGCGATAAATGCATCCACGAGTTATTTGAGGAACAGGTGGAGAAGAGGCCGGAAGCGGTGGCTGTAATCTTTGAAGGCAAGCAGCTCACCTATAGCCAACTTAACAAAAAGGCGAATCAGCTTGCGCACTATTTAAGCACACAGGGTGTAGGGCCGGAAA
>JAGNZK010000005.1 GCA_017984435.1 Nitrosomonas sp.
GTAATCCGCCAGCAAGCTATCAATTAAGTCGGTCGGTAGGGATTTAGGTGTAGTCATTTTTACTCCAAAAGTAAATACGCAGTTTCCTGCTAAATGACCATTTACACAAAATTATTTACACCCTCAGTTGGGAATAGTTTCGTCTCCCCGTATCGCCGCCAGTGCTACTTTTGCCTTGAATTCACTGGAATATTGTGTACGTTTCTTGCTCATGATTATGATCCTCTGATTGTCCATAGCAGAGCTTAACAGCCTGTCCAGTTTTGCGGTACCACTTCATAGATTGCGATGATAGAGATATATGTAGATGGTGTTGACCGAAGTCAAAATACGAATGGAAGCATTTAATTCGATAACTGTAAGATCTGATACTAAACCAGTACGCCCATTCTATGGGAAGTATTTTTTGGTGATGATTGCAGACTTTTAACGACTTCCTGGAAACAGTTCGATTTATCAGAACCGTTAACCGAAGTCGTTATATTCATATACTATTCAGTTTCTTGGGTGATTGGTTTAAAATTCTTCCCAGTCATTACTGCCGCCACCTGCTGCAACTTTGCGAGGTTGAGCCGGTGCAGAGGTAGAATCTGTGTTTGAATTTATTCCGACTTTCTTCGTAGCAGATCCGCGATTGGGCAGTTTGGAAACGGTGGATGGCCGATTACTTCTTTTAACCGATGCTGCTGCGGCATGAGCGCCACTGCTGGACAATTTGAATATCGTAACTGCTTGCGTGAGCGCCTGTGCCTGATCTTGCATGGATTCCGCAGCAGCTGCTGCTTCTTCCACCAGTGCCGCATTTTGTTGGGTGACTTCATCCATCTGTGTCACCGCTTGATTAACCTGCTCAATACCAGAGCTTTGTTCCTGCGAAGCCGCAGAGATCTCACTCATAATGTCGGTTACTCGTTTCACCGCGCTGACAATTTCATCCATCGTCGCACCGGCTTCATCAACCAGCCGCGTACCATCTTCTACTTTACTGACAGAATCACTGATCAATTCCTTGATCTCTTTCGCTGCCGCTGCGGAACGTTGTGCCAACGTGCGCACTTCTGTCGCCACGACCGCAAAACCACGGCCTTGCTCACCGGCACGGGCGGCTTCCACCGCTGCATTCAACGCCAGAATATTGGTCTGAAATGCGATGCCGTCGATGACGCTGATGATATCGACAATTTTCTTGGAACTTTCGTTGATGGAGCTCATGGTCTGCACGACTTGTCCAACCACTGCACCACCTTTTACCGCAACTTCGGATGCACCGGCTGCCAGTTGATTGGCTTGACGGGCATTGTCCGCATTTTGCTTGACGGTAGAAGTGAGTTCTTCCATGGATGATGCGGTTTCTTCCAGGCTGGAAGCTTGTTCTTCCGTGCGCTGACTCAGATCTAAATTACCCGAGGCAATTTCACTGGATGCCGTTGCAATTTGGTCTGTGCCCATACGTACTTTACCCACTAAATCCACCAGATTGTCATTCATCGTTTTCAATGCCTGCAACAAACGTCCGGTTTCATTGGTTGAGTTTACTTCGATGCGACTGGTCAGATCACCGGATGCCACCGCATTAGCCACCATGACAGCCTCATTGAGTGGTGTAATAATCGCTCGAATTAACAAAAATCCGATAATACCTGCCATCAGTACACCTAGCGCTATCACAGTTACACTAGTCATAAAAATACTTTCATAACTGTTTTGAGCTGCCACATATTCTTTTGCACCTTCATTGCGTTGCAATTCAAGTAACTGGAACATGGTTGTATGAGCTGCATCATATTTTCTTGATACATCTCCATTGTAATCTGCAATCGCAGCATCGTAATCTCGAGCAAAAACGCTATTCATCGCACGTTCGCGTGATTCTACAAATTCTTTCCATTGCTGATTAAAACTTTCTATTAGTGTTTTTTCTTCGGGAGTCAAATTGGTCGCGAGATATTTCTGCCAAGTTGCAGTAATTTCCGCATCTCGTTGGTTGGTCAATTCTTTACGCTGTTTTGCAAACTCAATATCTCTGCCATAAGAGGCCATTGCCGTATTAAGGCGTATCCGCTGCATTCTATCGACGATTAGCGCTAAATCTCCTAATGGCACAGCGCGATCTTGATATACTCCTCTAAGTGATTCGTTAGATTTATTAATACCATATAAACCTAAACTGCCCACACCAATCAGTAATAGCGATAGCATGCTAATTACAAATGCCAGTCGCGATTTTATTGATAAATTATTAAACATTAGAATCTCCTTTAAATTTTCTTATTCAAAATCAATCGCTCTCATTAATTAATATGCTGATCGATCAAACCCATATCACTACTGCCCATCAATTTCTCGATATCGATCAGTATCAGCATCCGCTCATCCACCGTTCCCAATCCCATGATATATTCGGTATCGATCACCGAGCCAAATCCCGGCGTGGGCCGCATCTGCTCTGCTTCCAAACTGATCACATCTGATACACCATCCACCACGACTCCCATGACCCGCCCGGATACATTTAAAATAATCACTACGGTAAACTGATCATAAGTCGCATCTCCCAGCCTGAATTTGATCCTCATATCAATAATCGGTACGATAATCCCACGCAGATTCACAACTCCTTTGATGAATTCCGGGGCATTGGCAATTTGAGTGATGGAGTCATAACCACGAATCTCTTGTACTTTGAGTATCTCAATACCATATTCTTCTCTTCCTAATCGAAAGGTCAGAAACTCATTGGCCATTCGGACAGTTGACTCAGTCGCTATATTCGTTGTTTGCTCCTGCAACATGATTGATGCTCCTCTTGCTTGTTATATAAAAACCAAAACAACTGATAACCTATGAGCTATCATCTTTTTAGTGGAAACTGATAAGAGCATTAAATGATCGTGTTACTGCACTTTTGAGACTGATCGTCGAAATGATTTCAATGCCTATATTCAGTTCTATTAATATCCCTTTAGATTACTAATGTATTTGTTTGCTCTTGATTTCAATCTATGCGTGATTTTGTTGGAATGAAACAAATCCTTACGGAATATTGGTAAATATATTTTGTCGGAATAATCCTGTTTAATGCTAGGAATGTTTCTATACTAATAGGAATCCTTATATGACATAGCGCATGGGGAAGCTGATGTATGATATAATTTATGTTTAATATCAATGCATTGATATTTTATTGTGAACTTCTCAGATTTTGATATCAACCGCCAAACGGGTAAATGAAATTTTCTTAATCGATTTGATCAGCTGATTGATTGGAAATCGCTAGTACAAGCGATTACTCAGAATTACGCGCTCCTATTTGACACCAACTGTCTATTCAGAACGTGATTGATGGTGGTTCATGTACGGGATGTTCTGGCCTTGCCCTGTAAAAACGCATTTCTTGACTGATGTTACACTACTACAATCATAGAAGATTGCATTCAACATTGGGTTACATCAGTCCAATGAGGTTCGAGCATAACTGGCTTGTGGCACAGTTTAAAAAGATCGTATAATAAGCACGTTAAGATGTACAATACTGGGGCAAGGTCATCCAGTCAATTCGGTAACTGTACGATCCGATCCAGTAATTTTATGATAACTAATTACCACAGTTTATTACTCTTATATTCGAATTGATTTCCAATAACTGGATTTCCAATAAACATTATCTAATCGGGATATTGTGACGCCTTTTTTCTGAGAAGCGTGTAAAAACTTATTTTTTTCCACGTAGATTCCTACATGATTTGAAGTTGCGCCAGTTTTGAAGAACACTAGATCACCAGCTCTTAGATCACCTTTTGTAACTTCTTTTCCTACTCTTGCTTGCATCCAGGTCGTTCTAGGCAGGTGCAATCCAAGCTTTGATTTAAATGTTAAATGTACAAACCCTGAACAATCAATTCCATATTGACTGAGCCCACCGCGTTGATAACGCACCCCTTGCCAGTCATTAAATTGGGAATAGAGTACTTTTTTAATGTGGTTGGAGTCTGTCAGATTATGCGCATCAGGATTGGGTTTGAACTTGGCTGAATTTCTTTCTTGAAGAGAACCACAGCTCACCAAAAAACTGATGCTAATTAATATAATTAGTCGAGAAATATCTCTTTTCATTGATAATGTATTTTTACTTTACTCAAATCAAGAAATGAAGAAGTGAAAATTAATATAAGTTAAACACGGTTACCGTGCGCCCCTATACTCGATAGTTTTGACAGGACGCATCTGGCCATATCTTTCAACGATACAACTTCATTTACACCACCCGCTGCAATTGCTTCTTTAGGCATTCCAAAAACAACACAGCTTGCTTCATCTTGAGCAAAATTATAGGCACCTGCTTTATGCATTTCCAACATACCTGTAGCACCGTCTTTCCCCATGCCTGTTAGAATTACGCCAATAGCATTTTTGCCTGCACAGTTTGCAGCTGAACGAAATAGTACATCAACCGAAGGTCGATGTCGACTGACCAATTCTCCTTGATTTAATTCAGTCATGTAGTTTGCGCCACTTCGTTTGAGTAATAAATGTGAATGCCCTGGTGCAATAAATGCATGACCTGGTAATACTCTTTCGCCACCTTTTGCTTCAACCACAGATATTCTACAAAGACCATTCAAACGATTAGCAAAAGACTTAGTAAATCCTTCAGGCATATGCTGAGTAACAAGAATGCCTGGTGAATCAGGTGGCATACGTATTAGAAATTCTTTAATGGCTTCCGTGCCACCTGTAGAGGCGCCAACAATAATCAATTTCTCTGTTGAAGCAACACGATTAGCGAGCGCTGGTAAGATTGCATCTGCCGTAGCGCTCTTGGTAACTGAAGGTGCATGTCGTTTGAGTCTTGCCGATTTTGCAGTACGAATTTTATTGGCAATTTCACTACCATATTCTTTCAATCCTGATGCAATATCAATTTTTGGTTTAGCCACAAAATCAACCGCACCCAATTCAAGAGCACGGAACGTTACATCAGAACCTTTCTCAGTTAAAGTGGAGACCATGACTACTGGCATTGGCCTCAAACGCATTAATTTTTCCAGAAAATCGAGCCCATCCATTTTGGGCATTTCAACATCTAATGTCAGTACATCAGGATTCATCTCTCGGATCATCTCTCTTGCTACCAGAGGATCAGCTGCAGTGCCAATGACTTCCATATCAGGTTGACTATTAATAATCTCAGTTAACAATTTACGAATTAAAGCTGAATCATCAACAACCAAGACTGTAATTTTTTTCATGATAAAGACCCAATTTAATCCAAGAAGATAAATTCATTTTAAGAAAATAACTCTACTTCTCCACCAGTATCAACTTTATGTAAACGCTGTTTATAATCTTTCTCCCGCTGGGAGATTGTAGTGTTATGCAAATTGCGTAATTTTTTCACCATTACTTTGTTGTTTTTTGGAAAAAAATAAACTTTCCGTGGGAAGATATCAACGAGGTCTTGTGCAACGACACGTATTTTTTCTGTTTGTAAAAATTTCAGAACGAAATCAGCATTTCGCTGACCGACATTTGCAACTGTCAATCCATCCAAAACATTGCCACCACCAAATACTTTAGCTTCGAGGTTACATCGACGAGCTCCTAGCTTTAGTAGTTGATTAATCAGTATTTCCATTGCATAAGTGCCATAACGAGCTGATGCATTCAGTGGACTGCCTATGTCTCCACCGCCATCCGGCAGCATGAAATGATTCATACCACCAATTCCACTGTAGCAATCACGGATACAAGCGGCAACACATGATCCAAGTACTGTCACTAATAACATATCTTTATCGGTGACATAATATTCACCCGGTAACAATTTAATAGCTTGGCTATTAAAACTCTTATCAAAATAAGAATTAGTTGCAACTTGCTCATCAATGATTTCGGTCATGCTGTTACCTCTACTTATTAGCTAGCTCGTAGACAGTTTTCTCACGCAATTTGAATAAATCGACTGCGTGCTGAAAACTCTCAGAGTGACCTGCAAACAGTAATCCGTCTGGAGCCAATAGTGGTGAAAATTTCTTTAGAATTTTGTATTGAGTTGGTTTATCAAAATATATCATTACATTACGGCAGAATATTGCATCAAATGGACCACGGACTGGCCAATTTTCATCCAATAAATTCAGTTGTCGGAATGTAATCATATTGCGCAATTCTGGGCGCACTCTTGCCGATCCGGCATGATGTCCTCTGCCCTTTAGGAAGAATTGCCGAAGTTTTTCCTTGGGTACTTTCTCCAATTTATCCAATGAATAAATACCCAATTGTGCTTTTGCTAGAACATTAGTATCCAAGTCAGTTGCTAAGATATGCACGGGTGGCGTAAGCGTTTTAAACGCTTGTACCATCGCCATGGCCATTGAATAGGGTTCTTCTCCGGTAGAAGATGCGCTGCACCAGAGTTGGATCTTCTTTTGATTCTTGCGTTGCTCTATATGTTTCTCAAGAATGGGAAAATGGTGTTGTTCTCGAAAAAAAGCGGTAAGATTGGTCGTCAAGGCATTGGTGAACGCTTCCCATTCGGCAGAATTCCCGTTTTCCAAGAAATTTAAATACTCATGAAAGCTATTTAAACCAGTAGCGCGTACACGTCGAGCAAGTCGGCTGTACACCATATTTTGCTTACTTGAAGAAAGCGAAATACCTGCATGTTTGTATATCAGTTTTTTAATACGTTCAAAATCAGCCTGAGTAAAAGCATATTCACGTGCTCTGTTATCAGAAGTTTCTTCGATACCTGGAATCATTTCCATAATATATCCATTCAAATTGATAGTAATTCTGTATTTTTATCCATGATCATTTTCCGCATGTATTTACGTAGTGTTCTTCACTTTATTATCAAATCCATGAAACATACATAAATAGAACAACGGCTTAAAATCAGTGAACTTCAATAAAGACTAATATTGATATAAAGGAAATTTTTAGAGAATCGGTTTTTGTGCATTAGAATCAAACTGCCATTTATACTGTCTGATACGGTGCCGTGATATGTGTTTTCCACTCTCTGAAAGAGATATGACATGGAAAAAGAAACTTATTAGTTACACAGCTTCTTGTTGCGATGCCATTACTAGTGCTGCAGTATCAAGAATAAGTGCTACCTTGCCATCACCCATAATTGTCGCGCCTGAAACGCCCTGTACTCTTCGATAATTGCTTTCAAGACTCTTAATAACTACTTGATGTTGTCCAACTAAGTCATCTACGAATAACGCAGCTTTATGACCTTCAGCTTCGAGAATTACAAGGATTCCTTCATGTACTGCAGTTACATTTGGACGTAGGTTAAAGATCTCGTGTAATGCAATGACAGACAAATACTCACCACGCACCTGTACAACCCGACCATGGCTACTGACAGTTTTAATATCGGCGACATTCGGTTGTAACGATTCGGTAATATAGTTGAGAGGTACGATAAACATTTGATCGCCAACAGCTACTGATAACCCATCAAGAATGGCCAGTGTTAATGGCAAACGAATAGATATGCGTGTTCCTACCCCAAATACTGATTCGATATCAATACGTCCGCCCATACCTTGGATATTACGTTTAACTACATCCATGCCAACGCCGCGTCCTGATACATCAGTAACCGTTTCCGCTGTAGAAAAACCTGCTTCGAATATCAGTAACCAGACTTCCTGGTCAGTCATTCCATCATGCACTGGTAAACCACGTTCTCTAGCTTTGGCAAGAATTCTTCCCCGGTTTAAACCCGCACCATCATCACTGACTTCGATGACAATACTGCCCCCCTGATGAAATGCGCGTAATGTGATCGTACCTTGGGCTGATTTACCTGCTGCAATACGTTTCTCGGGTATTTCTATGCCGTGATCCAAGCTATTTCTGACCAAATGGGTCAGTGGATCAGCAATCTTTTCAATCAATCCCTTGTCTAATTCCGTGTTTTCGCCAACGGTTTTTAGTTCGACACGTTTATTCAGTTTTGATGCCAAATCACGTACAACGCGTGGATATCGGCTAAATACAAAACTAATCGGCATCATACGAATCGACATAACAGATTCTTGTAAATCCCGGGTATTTCTTTCCAACTGATTCATGCTGCTGTGAAGTTTCTCAAAAACTACCGGATCAAATTGAGAGGCTGTTTGGGTAAGCATCGCTTGTGTAATTACTAACTCACCGACTAAATTAATCATTTGATCTACTTTTTCAATACTGACGCGTATTGATGAAGCTTCACTAGCAGGAGTTGTTGTGTTGGTTTTACTGGAGGACTTACTAGATGCTATTGTAGCTTGTATTTCATTTTTACTATTATCCGCAACGTGTTGCTGCGATACATTCAAATTGGGTTCTGAGTCATCGGTATCTTTGGGGGCGGCTGGTGCTCCAGGGAAAAAACCATAACCTGGTGCAAGCGGTGCCTTACTTATTACAGATTCGTTTTCTTTAATCTCTTTTGTATTCGTTTCAGCATTATCGGATAAATCTACTTCAATTTTTAGCTTTGCTGGATCTACTACAAATGCCAATGTTTCCCAAATATCTTCTTCGCTGTTACTCGTGGTGAGTTTCAGTTGATGTAATTCTTTTCCATTTGTTGGTATGTGGTTTTCTAAAATACCGAGTAGTTTCAAATTAGCGAATAAATTTTCTATTACTGTATTACTCATACCAGTATTGGAGAACTCAATACGATATGTAAGTTTTAATGGATCATTTGTTGACTGAGCTTGCTCTACAGCAACATCAATCTCTGCTGGCATTGTTTCAATTTCAATAGGAGCATTGGATGAGGTCTCTTTGCCTAGCATTTGCGTTTCATCACTCAATTTCTTCAGCTCTTCACAAATAGCAGCGGCAGCAGCAGGATCTGCTTTACCCTCGCCACGATGCCCTGCCAGTTGTTCTTTAATGACATCACCAGCTTTCAAAAAAGCATCAACCATCTCGCTACGTACTTCGAGTTCCCCTTTGCGCAATTTATCCAGCAGTGTTTCCAACATATGCGTTGTCTCCGTCATATCTGTAAAACCAAATGTGCCTGCTCCACCCTTGATAGAATGCGCAGCACGGAATATAGCGTTTAAGTCTTCCAAATCCGGTGAATTTACATCAAGCCTCAGCAAACATGTCTCCATATCCGCGAGTAATTCAGAAGACTCCTCAAAAAATATTTCATAAAATTGTTCGAGATCGGTACTCATAAGTAGCCTTATTTCAAATTGAATTGTTAGCCTAGCACTTTAAGAAATGAGCAAATTAAGAAATAGAAGTGTAAAAATTACTTAATCTCTAGAATTAGTCTAGGCAATATTAACCAATCACTTTACTGATCACTTCCAACAAACGCTTTGGATCAAATGGTTTAACCAGCCAACCTGTTGCACCAGCTGCTCTACCTTTTGCTTTTATTTCATCGCCTGATTCAGTAGTCAGCATCAAAATAGGTATCGCTTTGTAGTGAGACAATTTGCGTAGCAACTCAAGTAGCTTCAATCCATCCATCCGTGGCATATTAATATCTGTCAATACCAGATTAACCTTGTGAGCATTCGCCTTATCTAATGCATCTTGGCCATCAACTGCTTCAATGACCTCATAGCCTGCACCCTTAAGCGTAAAGGCAACCATTTGTCGAATTGACGCAGAATCATCCACTGCAAGTATTGTCTTAGCCATTTACCTCACTCCTCTTACTTAGTATTGTTAATTTGTTTGATAAAATATGCATATTCCAAACTAACTTTTATTAAAAAAGTTCAATATCCCCCATCTGCATCCCTTGCTGTACAACAGGTTTCCTTTTACTTTTAGAATCTGCCATATTAACTGCTTTTGAAATATCCTCATGTATCCCCTGCAGGGTTGTATTCCGGTCCTTCCAGTTGCTTAACCGATCAATACGCTGCAGTTCCATATTGAGTACTTCAACTTGTCGCGCTGTATGTGCAAGTAACTGTGTGACCAAGTCTCCAAACTGTAATGAGGTAATTGCCATTTCTAACTCTTGTTCAATTTTGTCAGCGATGACCATTTGTTTTTCCAACAATTCGAGAATAGGCTTACCTCCTTCAGGAGCGGCCATTTTCTCAATAACCAATACCATATCATGATGAGACTTAGTTAATGTACTGATATATTTGAAGTTAATAACCAGATTATTGACTGCATCACTAACCAATCGATCAATTTGATTGAGTTCTTCCTTGATATTCATGAAATACTCATTAGCCTCGGCACTACATAAAGGGGCATTTAAATCTATTGGTACTAACTCATCGGTGTACTGATTATCAATTTTCTCTCTACCTGATTGCATCTCAGCCATATTTTTCTCCTCATTACTCAACTGAATAAGTCATTAATGCTACGGCTAGACTTCTATAATTTGCAGTACACTGATCATTGGTTTTCTGTTGAAACAATGTAGATTGACTTTATGATGGTTCGTCAGTAGAACTGCTAAGTTATCTATTCTGCTTCATGCGAGATATAATCAATTTGTAACTTCTCCGATTCGGTTGGCCCATCCGAGTGCCTGTATTTCTATATCCGCCAATTCACTTAAACTTAGAAAACCCAGCTCGTTCAATATAGACTGAATTGTCGTGATTTCGCCTTTCTCATTGGCTTCAATTAATTTTAGTTCTTGACCCAAACGTCCATCCCGAGTCATCAATGCTTGACTCATATCATCGGAGATCCCCAGTTTGTTTACTATTTGTTGCATTTCAATACCTAATAACACATCAAGCAATGATAAAATGCCAACCATGAATGCTCTTTCATGGTAATTTTTGTCATGTGGTCGTTCGGTTGTTGCAATTAATTCCATCAATTTGCCACGTGCTGCCGCTGTTTGCATTAAAGCATTTGACATACTATCGCCTGACCGATTTGCGGTATAAAGCAAAAGCTGTATCCATCTTTGCAGTTGCTTACGCCCTAATATCATAATTGCGTGCTTGATGGAGTTAATTTTCTGGGATAAGCCATTGGCGACCGAGTTCACCATACGCATCAAGTTATAGCTTAATCCAGGTTGATATTTAAATTCCCTTTCAATTTCATCAATATCACTATCTCCCATGACTAATGTTAATAGCTTTAATAGTGATAATTTTCCAGGGTCAGCACGTTTCACGGACATAACTTCAGGTTTTGCAAAATAATAGCCTTGAAACATCTGAAAGCCCAATTGCATACAATGTGTCTCTTGCTCACGATTTTCCACTTTCAGTGCCAAAAGTAATACTGGCCAACGATTTAGCTCAGTTACAAGTCCTGCAAGCTGAGCTTTTTCAAGTGCGAGGATATCTACCTTTACTACGCTGACAATAGGTAATAGTTGTTCAACCCTACTGTTCATCGCGATGATATTATCAAGAGCGAATTGATATCCTTTTTGTTTTAATTCATTACATCGCTGCATGAATTCTGGTGTAATTGATGCGGATTCTCTTAATTCCAGAACGACATGCTTACAAGGTAATAAACTAATAATGTCGCTCATAATCAAGTCAGGATCCGCATTGATAAAACCGCGTTGCTGTCCCAGCACATTCTGGATACCAAACTGACCATAGGCATTAACGATAACATTTGCTGATGCAGATAAGTCGTTTGTAATATTTGCTGTTTCCTCAGTTTTTTCTTGTCTAAAGAGTAATTCAAATGCTACTAGATTATGATTACGATCTAGAATTGGTTGTCGACCAAGAAAAAAACCGCCCATTTAATTCCTCCGCATTAATCCATCATTTCACACAAAATGTTTTAGCTCATCGGCTTCAGTGGATATTTCTTAAGTATCATTGCAGTCAATGAAGACCTTGATCAAAGGCTCTATTCTCTAAATAAACCAAAACTTAATCTGCTCTAGTTCAATCGACTTAGAATGCCTACGTATTGCCCATATTGATAATTTATGCAGAATATGTGCATAAAATCATAAATGTCTAATTAAATTAATGCCGGGATTGCTCGATTCTTTCCGGTACGTTTTGCCTGATAAAGGGCTTTATCAGCACGGCTTATGACTGAGTTCTGATGTTCACCAAATGAGCGTAATGCAATACCTGCACTAAATGTTAACGACATTGACAGATTGTCTATTTGAAGTGAGCTACTTTTTGCCAAATTATTCTGTAATCGTTGGATAATAGTTAATGCATCTTCCATTTCAACATCAGGCAATAAAATCACAAATTCTTCTCCACCAAAACGTGCCACAATATCCGAGGGACGCAAGGTTTCCTTGGCAACAGTGACTAAACTCATCAATACACTATCTCCATACGGATGACCTAAGTTATCATTTATCTGCTTGAAATTATCCAGATCAATCAAAACTACCCCTAATGACTGAGCATTTCGATCAGCACGAGCTGCCTCACGTTTAAAAATGTCATCTAATCCACGACGATTGAACGCACCGGTCATTTGGTCAGTTTGTATGAGCCCTCTCAGTTGTTCAAGTTCGCTTTTTAATGATTCAATTTTTTGCTCTGCAAGTTTTATCTGTTCCTTTGCAGCAAATACTTCGTCACTAAATCTCAAGTCTTTGGTATCAGACAATACAATATCAAGAATTCTAATGATCTCATCCGCACTATTTGTTTTGCGGATCTGTTCGGCATAACACTTTACTTGCTTATAATAATCTTCAGAATCAACCATAGGTTTCTGCTCATTTTTAATAGCATCTGGTGATGATTTAACCAGTCTCAACATTCCTCTCTGTTTTTGTTTAATAGCTTTTTGCATTGCTATCCTCCTCATTTGACATCATAGGATGTCAGGCTATGCCGGTTCGGGGATAATTCGTTGGATTGCGAAGGAGAACCCATTCCGGTATAGACTGCCACGTGGACAAAGTTAGCAGAGCAGATCAGGAATAGATTGAATGAATAAGAAGGGAAATCGGTGTTATTTATCAGTAAATATGTTATATCTCATAATTAATATGAGGTTATATTAATTACTCAGAGATGAGGATTTGATTTTTTCCGCCTTTCTTTGCACGATATAACGCTTCATCGGCGCGCTTAAAGGTGTTTTCTTGTAGTTCTCCTGGTTTGTGTTGTGCAATGCCGGCACTAAAGGTAATTAACAAGCGTTTATTTTCATGCAAAAAAAACTTCTTAGTTAAATTGCGCCGTATTCTGGATAAAATATCAACAGCTTCTTCAAGCTTTGTGTTGGGCAGTAAAATCACAAATTCTTCACCGCCATAACGTGACACAACATCTTCAGGACGTGTCGTATCCTTGACTGCTTCGACTAAATATACCAATACATCATCGCCTACTTTATGACCATGCGTGTCATTCAATTGTTTGAAATTATCAATATCCAGTAGCGCATAACATAAAGGAGCCTGCTGACGTGCTGCACGAGAGGTTTCGCGTTCAAAAGCACTATCCAAACCACGTCGATTCAGTATACCCGTTAGATGGTCTTCGTGTACTTTCTCACACATTTTCGATAATTCAGTTTCAAGTTGATTGATTTTATTCTGCGCCAGGCTGACTTCTGCACGAGCAGTTAAAAAATCATTGCGGTAATTTGATGCGCTTTCTTGCATCTGCTTGGTTTCTCGCATAATTTCTACAAGAAATTCATTGAGTGTCTTGATATCATCAGTTTGGTTAATTTTCTCGGAATAGTATCCGAGTTTGTCGTGGTACTCGCCTGTTGAATCAGATAGCTCCTCAATATTACTAATTAAGGAACTTACCATCTGCTTCATGAGCGACTTAGCTTGATTCAAGCTTTGCTTTATTATTTCCTGATTCTGGATGATTTCTTCCAGATAATGCTCAGCTTGCGCTATATTTCGCAGATCCAATGGCTTAGATATTGCTTCCTGCAGCATAATAATCTTACTCATAACCCACGGATCTTCTGATAATAAGTACCCAGTGCTATTTATTAACAAATTCAGTAGCTTTAATAAGCCTTGTTGTAACTTGATACCATTTTCACCCAATAATTCAAATCTGAGACAGAATTGTTTAAACCTAGAAACACATTGATCCATCTCCTGCTCATCTTGAATTGTCTGTAGTTGCAGTGCCAACGCTCTCGCTTCTTCAGTCAGAACAATATCATCGATCTGAGAATCGGCAATACTCTCTAGCATTTGTACCTGTAATTCCAGTAATTGATCGATACAATGAGTAGTCTCGTGCTGTTTCTCGGAATCAATATGATTCGAATGCCTGTTTTGAAAAGATAGATTATTTTGTTGAGTTGGTGACGAGATTTCTTCTAGGCCATCAGTTTGTTTTTGAGAGGGTAGGGATTTTATCCATGAATCAATCAAAGCTTCCAGTTTGATATATAGCTGTTCCGGATCTTGATAGAATTTTGTCAGCACACGATTGAGAGCTACTCTTTTTTTAGCAATGGTTAAAGTACCATGATTACTATCCAATTGTTTTAGTAAGACTTCTATCGTATTTCCCCAAGAAATAATAACCTTAGAACCAGAAGTTCCGTTGCCAAGTGCAGTAGGCTTATTTTTTAAAGCAAATTCAGTTTCAATAAACTTAGTGAACGTGGCTTTATATTTGTACCAATTCTTAGTTTCTAAGGCTTGTTCTAAGGCATTAGCATATTTCAGTAAATCTGGTGTATGTCGTGGAAATTCCGATATCAATTCTTTCAAAATTTTTGCAGTGCTCTCAGAAATAGTACTTTCTGATTTACCTGCAATCTGATTGTAAACCCTGTGATAGTTGTCAGGATTGGGGGGGATTTTTAGTGACGAAAGCTGCTGCAGTGTTTCGCGAGCAATCATCAGCGGAGTAAGATTCCTATCTTGGCTCATAGATATAATTGAGATACATAATTATTTCTCATAAAAAGAGAAGCTTGTTTAATTAAAACAAACCCGACACAAAACTTAATCAACTAACTTATTTTTAATAGCATAGCGAATCAACTCTGAATTGTTTGTTAGCTTCAGTTTTTCCAGCAAACGTGCACGATAAACACTGACTGTTTTAGGACTTAAGAACATTTCAGCCGATATTTCTGACAAGGTTTTACCTGCAGCAATAAGACACAGTGTTTGATATTCTCGATCAGATAAAGTGGTATAAAGCGGTTTATCTGCATCCGTATTAATAGTATTGGCCAGTTCTTGAGCAACAGCCGGACTAACATATTTATCACCTGCTGCTACCTGACGAATAGCTACAACCAGTTGTGCCGGTGCACTTTGTTTATTCAGATAGCCAGCTGCTCCTGCTTTTAATGCACGAATTGCAAACTCGTGCTCATTGTGCATACTAAGCATCAGAACTGCAAGGATTGGTTTATCCTTCTTTATTTGCTTCAGAATCTCAATACCATTCCTATCCGGTAGAGAAATATCCAGCAACATAACATCGAAGTGTTGCTGTCGCGCAATTTTGATTGCTTGGAATCCTGTCTCTGCTTCACCCGTAACTTTAATATCATCGGTATCGCTGAGTATTTGCTTCAGACCTTGGCGAACAATTGCATGATCATCAGCAATCATTACACTTATCATGCGCATCTCCAGCTATTTAAAACCATAGGACCATCTTTTCCTATCATATACTCAAGTGGTTTTTTTTAGTTTATTTTCCAAACCAATTATATGACCAGTTTGCTGTTCCCAGTTACCGGTAGGAATCAGGATGGTTACTTTAGTACCTTTTTCCGGATTGCCAGAAATATGAAAATTTCCTTTTAATTGTTGGCAACGTTCACGCATGCCTCGAATTCCAAAAGAGTCTTGTTTTTCCATATCAATATTGGTAATACCACGTCCATTATCGATCACTTCCAGAAGAATTAGCTTATCCAGCTCCACAAGTTTAACTTGAACACGAGAAGCATGTGCATGCTTTGAAATATTCGTGAGCGTTTCCTGGAAAACACGGAAAATCGCTATCGCTAAATCTGCATCCAAAGATATTTCATCATTTCCACAGGATACTCTACAAGCAATACTGGTTCGATCACTGAACTCTTTTGCTTGCCACTGAACAGCTGCGACAATGCCGCAATCAAGAATACCTGGTCGCAAATCCAAGGAAATTCGACGCGTACTATCAATTACACGATCCACTAAACATTCAATAGATTTTGCTTTTTGTTGATAAAACTCAGATTTTCTTAGGGTTGTATCCATACAGAGAAACAGTTCACATTTGATTGCAGTTAATGTTCCTCCGATATCATCATGAATTTCTCGCGCAATTCGAGCACGCTCTTGTTCTTTGATTTTTTGTAAATAAGAAGATAATTCCGCCAATTGCTCACGTGAGCGTGTAATCTCACGTTCAGCCAATTTATTTCGAGTAATATTGATCATAATACCATCCCATGCGGTTGTACTATCTGATATCTTCCTAGGTGTTGCACGTAGACTGATCCATTTGATATCACTATCACCTTTTACTTGAATACAACCTTCCCAGTTCCAAGTTGAAAGTTGCTCTGCTGATGTAATCAGTAGTTGATGATAAGATTCTCTATCATCCGGTAAGATCAGCTCTGGAAATAATTTAGGGTTATCCATTAGCTTCTGGGGAAGAAGTCCCAACAATGTTTCACTGGCATCGCTAACATAAGAGAAAGTGGCCTGATGGTTAGCTGTCAACAAAAATTGGAAAACGACACCGGGGAGATTGGATGTTATTGCTTGGAAAAGTGTTTCACTTTTTTGCAGTGCGCTTTGTGTGGTAATAAAACGCTGGTAATTTTCCACTTCATGTAAGCTACGCCGTATCGCAGGTACTAGCCTGGCGAGATTTTTTTTCAACACAAAATCATAAGCACCTAGTGCCATGATATGCTCCGCTGCTTCTTCACCCACATGACTGGATACAATAATCAAAGGTATATCCAGACCTTGGTCTTTTATAGCCTGCAAAACATCCTGTACATTAAGTTGTGGTAAATCATAATCAGACAAAACCACATCCCAATTTCGGGTCAAAAGTGCGTCATGCAAATCAACGATGGTTGTAACACGCAAGCAATCTGACTGAAATCCACCTTGAGAAAGTATATGTAATACTCGGTCCGTATCTTCTTGAGAATATTCAACCATTAATATTTCTAATTTTTCTTCATTGCCCATCTCAGCCCTTTGCAGGTTGACGCCGATAAACTACCAGAACTACCTTATTATTTTATTAACTAACTGAATATTTGTCTCATTTTACAAGATAATTTTATGAGAAAGAAATAATTTATATCGCGAATAGATGATGCAAATTAATCAATTAGATAAAAATCATAAAATATAAAATTCTAAACTTTCCAAAACGGTATCCGATAACTGCAATCAACGGCGGTTAAAAACCTTCTTGGATTGCAGGGAAAACCAACGGAACTGGCAATCATGCCAAACACATAGTTATTAAAAAGGAGAACCCAAATGCCACAAATTATTAACTCTAATGTAGCTTCATTAAATGCACAACGTAATTTAAACACATCTCAAACATCATTAAATACTTCTCTGACACGTTTATCATCTGGTTTACGTATTAACAGCGCTAAAGACGATGCTGCGGGTCTGGCGATTTCGGAAAGGATGACTTCACAAATTCGTGGCTTAAACCAAGCTGTGCGTAACGCAAATGACGGTATCTCGTTGTCACAAACCGCCGAAGGTGCGCTGGGAGAAATCAGTAACAACTTGCAGCGTATTCGTGAGCTGGCTGTACAATCTGCAAATGCATCTAATAGCGCCAGTGATCGTGCTTCACTACAAAAAGAAGTTTCGCAATTATCCGCCGAAATAACTCGAGTTGCCGGTCAAACTCAATTCAATGGTTTAAATTTACTGGATGGTTCTTTTCAGAATCAGAGTTTCCAAGTCGGCGCTAATGCCAATCAGACCATTGATATTACATCCATTGGAGATGCGCGTTCAACTGCTTTAGGTAGCAATACGCTTACTACAGGAGGTACCGTCGTAGGTACAGTTGTCTCGGGTGCCACGGCAAATGGTATTGGTGCAGAAACTGATCTCGCGTTGACTACTAATAAAGGAACCGTTGGCAGTATCGCATATGCTGCCGATGCAGGCGCTGATGCAATTGCAACGGCTATCAATGATACCGCTTCAGGTATTGGTATTACGGCTACTGCAACCAATAGCACAACACTGGGATCTTTAAGTACTGCTGGAACCATCAGTTTCAATTTAGCCGGAGGCACGGGTTCTGCTCAGGCAATTTCAGTCGATATTACAGATACAAACGATCTAAGTGCACTAGCCGCAGCAATCAATGGTGTACAAAATAATACAGGAGTTACGGCTTCATTTACAACTGCTGGAGACAAATCACAACTTACCCTCAGTACCACGGATGGTCGTGATATTAAACTTGATACCTTTGTTCATAGTGGCGGTGCAGCAACTGACACGATAGATTTTGGTACAGCTACTTTGGATGATGGTACAGTTGCAACAGATGCGGTAGCGGTTGGTACCGTTAAACTCACCAGTTCAGAGGGGCAGATTATCGCAACTAATGCAGGGACTGATGTCTTTACTGCAGCGACCGATACCAGCTCATTCCAGTCAGTTGCTCTTGTGGATATTTCTTCAGCAGCCGGTGCACAGTCAGCCATGGATGTGTTAGATGCTGCTTTAAGTCAAATTAACAGTTCACGTGGTGATCTGGGTGCGATTCAGAATCGTTTCAGTTCAACCATTGCGAATCTGCAAAGTGCCTCTGAGAATCTTTCAGCTTCTCGTAGCCGAATTCAAGATGCAGACTTTGCAGCTGAAACGGCTAATATGACACGTGGGCAGATTCTGCAACAAGCAGGCGTAGCAATTCTTGCGCAAGCAAATTCGCTACCCAATAATGTTCTTTCACTGTTGCGTTAATCAATCCGTATCAAATGATACAAAGTATTAAATAAAGCTGATGATACGCGGGATTATAAAAATATTCTCGCGTTCATTTCAACTTTAGGGAGTCATATCATGAATATCAATCAATTAAATGGAACAGGTGTAACCCCACTACTTCCGACAGCCATATCAGCCAATCAAAAGATATTTACACCTGATATTTCACTACCTATTTCAATCGCACAATCTACAGTAAGTGACAAACCTGAATCAGAAGAGCAGATCAGGCAAGCTGTTCAGAAAATTCAGGGAGTTGTGGATAATTTGGCACATAATTTACGTTTTTCAATTGATGAAGATACCGGTAAGACAATTATTAAAGTAATGGATGCTCGTACTGATGAGGTAATCCGACAGTTCCCCACAGAAGAAGCTATTGAAATAGCCCGTACCTTGGATAAGGTACAAGGGTTGCTATTTAACGACAAAGCATAATTGACATTCTAATATAGCGAACAAGGGCTTAAAAATGCTTTCATCTCCAGGAATTGGATCAGGTCTAGATATCAACGGTATTGTCAGTCAGCTAATGACGGTGGAACGTCAACCACTGGCAGTTCTCGATAACAAAGAAGCTAAACAACAAACCAAACTTACTGCTTTCGGTAGTCTGAAAGGCGCAATATCTTCATTCCAGAGTAATCTTCACGCATTAACTAATCCGGCAAAATATAACGCTATTACAGCCAGTCTTGCCGATACCACATTGGCCAATACCAGTGCTACATCGGCTGCAGTAACAGGAAGTTATTCCGTAGAAATTCAAACGCTCGCTCAATCCCAGAAATTAAAATCTGCTAACTTTCCCACTACCAGTTCCACAGTTGGTAGTGGGACTATGACCATACAATTTGGCACTTATAGTGGCGGTACATTTACACTCAATTCTGATAAAGCTGCACAATCAATCACCATCTCTCCCAGCAATTCATCACTAGCTGGTATCCGTGACACGATTAATTTGGCCAATGTGGGAGTGACTGCCAGTATTGTGAATGATGGTACTGGCAATCGTTTGGTGATTGCTTCAGAAGATACTGGGTTAAGTAATGCCTTAAAAATAACCACAACTGATGCTGATACAAACAATACCGATAATGCAGGGTTATCTCAGCTTATTTATGATGCATCAACGGGTGGCACGACCAATCTTACTGAAACCGTAGCTGCTAGTAATGCCACATTAGTGATTGATGGCATCTCAATTAGTAAGGCATCCAATAGAATTACAGACGCTATTGAAGGTGTCACATTAGATTTATTAAAAGCAAATATCGGTACAGCAACAACCCTAAATTTGTCTCGAGACACAGCGAGTATTCAAAGTGCAGTGTCGTCATTTGTTAAAACCTTCAATGATCTGAATAAAACTATCGTCGACCTTTCAAAATATGATGCAGCTACAAAGCAAGCATCTATTTTAACGGGGGATTCAACGGTGCGATCAATCCAGACACAGATACGTAATGCAATTTCTGATCCACTGACTACAGCAGGTGGTGGCTTAAGTCTATTATCGGAAGTGGGTATTTCTTTTCAAGCAGATGGCACACTTAAATATGATTCGGCTAAGCTAACCAAAGTACTGAGTGATCCAACGAAAGATATTTCAACACTGTTTGCTTCCATTGGAAAAACCAGTGATAGTCTCGTGTCATTTGTCAGCGCTGAATCCGATACAGCTAATGGCAAGTATTCACTGAATATCAGTCAAATTGCAACTCAAGGTACCGCAACAGGTAGCACTGCGGCCGCATTGACCATTAATGCGGGAATCAATGACACACTAGATCTCACCATTGATGGTATAAGTGCTAGCGTAAAAATCGCGGCAGGTACTTATACGGTAGCCTCATTGTCGGCAGAGATTCAATCAAGAATCAATGGCGTACCAGAAATTTCATCTGCCGGCATCAAAGTAACACTAAGTGAATCTGCTGGGAAATTAACTATCACCTCCAATCAATATGGTTCCGCATCAACTGTATCGATTACGGGTGGGAATGGCAAGTCGGATTTATTTGGCGCGCCTATTGAAACTGGCGGAGTAGATGTAGCTGGTACGATTAATGGCATCAGTGCAACAGGTTCCGGTCAAACCCTAACCGGTACTGCTGATAGCAGTGGACTCGTTCTCGAAATAACTGGAGGTGGTACAGGTACCAGAGGAGACATAGATTTTGCACATGGTTTTGCGGCAAAGTTGGATAAGTTAGTGGGTGGGATGTTGAAGGATCATTTGGTTGATAGTCGCATTGATGGCATTAACTCGTCTATCAAAGATATCGATGCTCAACGGGAGACTCTGAATCGTCGTCTTGTAGATATAGAAAGACGTATTCGTTCACAATTTACTGCGCTAGATACAATGCTTGCTGGCATGACCCAAACGAGCAACTTTTTGCAGCAGCAATTATCCAGGTTACCTGGTGCAGGTTAATAAAAATGAGTCTTGGAAATAGGCTCTCCATAATATAAAAGGGGTACAAAAATGTATGCTGCCATGAATAATGCAATATCCGCCTACCAACGTATTGGTGTTGAAACGGGTGTTGAGTCCGCTGATCCACACAAGCTTATTTTGATGTTGTTTGAGGGTGCACAGGAAGCTTTAGCAAAAGCCAGAATACATATTCAGAATAATGAGATTGCCGAAAAAGGACAGATGATTTCAAAAGCTATCATGATTATTGATCACGGCCTAAAAGCTAGCTTGGATATGAATGCAGGTGGTGATTTAGCAATTAAACTCCAAGCGCTTTACGATTATATGACACATCGATTACTGGTAGCTAATATTCAGAATAATCTTGAGATAGTTAATGAAGTTAACAAACTTTTGTTTGAGCTATATGGTGCTTGGAAGAAAATTGGAGAATTCGCTGAAACTCAATCTACAATAAAAGCAGCATCAATTTAAATCAAAATCTTACGATAAGAAAAACTAATTACCACTTACGAAAAGTAGACAGGTTAGTGCAAGCGTGGGTATAGACAACTAAAGCTGTCCACTACACAAAGCTTAATGCGTACGAGTCGATACATTTAGAATTAAGCCATCGTTACGATGGTTTTAATAAAATATATAGAGAGAGATAAAGGTGTTTAAGAGTATGGATAATACACAAGCGATTATGGCCTATGAAGCCATTTTAGCAACTACAGGAAAAATGCTGGCTGCTGCCCAGAATAATGAATGGGATGAATTAGTATCATTAGAGAAAGAATGTAGACAATTAACCGAAATTCTTATAAAGAAGAATCCGGAACCTATATTAGATAGAGAATTACTACAAAAGAAAGTAAAAATTATTCACCAGATACTGGATGAGAATGCTCAAGTCAGAGCGCTTACTGAGCCTTGGGTAGCAAGATTGCAAGACATACTTAGCACCAATGGACGTACGCGCAATCTTCAACACGCATATCAATCAATTGAGAATGTATAGATTATAAGCATCAAATAAGAGATTAAGGTATGTTATTTTGGATAAGTATAAGCAAAATAAAGATGAACTGTCGTGATCCCAACCATAGTCAAAACTGATTTAATTACACCGCTAACTCAAATAAAGTCTGTTACACCAGTAACAGCAGTTCTTGATTCACAAAACTCTTCTACTGAATTTGAACAAGGCCAAAGATACCAGGCGTTAATTGAAGCACGTTTAGTTAATGGCAATTCCAGGATTCTAATTGCAGATAAGCTCCTGCAAATGCGCTTGCCAGAGAATTTTCAACCGGGCAACAAACTTGAACTAGTCTTCATATCTCAGGAACCAAAACTAAAGTTTCTTATCCTCAACGAAACACGATCGGATGGCAGAGAAAATGATACATCAATCAGTGCCACCGGTCGTTTTCTAGGCGCTTTAATGCAGGATACTTTAAAGCAGGCATCATTAGGTGCAACAACTACACAATCGCTTACTAACGCTACTCCTATCCTGACTGGATTATCGATAAATAGCACTGAATTACCCAGTTTATTACAAAAAGCAATTGTTCAAAGTGGATTATTCTATGAATCGCATCAGGCACAATGGATTAATGGAGAAAATACACTTGAAAACTTACAGCAAGAACCTCAAGGAAAACTAATGCTAGGGACAACTGATTTGCCTACTACTAAAGCAGCTACTTCTGACATGCCTATACATCCGCAGAGTATCCCTCTAGTACAGCAACAGTTAAATGCGCTTGATACTGGACATTTATTCTGGCGTGGAGAAGTCTGGCAAGGTCAATCTATGGACTGGGATATTTTTGAGCAGCCTGATGGCAAGGAAAATGAGCCTGATTACACTGCACAATGGTGCACTAAGATACGTCTATCCATGCCACAGCTTGGAAGTATTACGGCCATGATTGCACTCAATGCTCAGGGTATTAATATCAAATTCAATGCTTCGCAGATAGAAACCGCTCATCTCTTGAAAAATCACAAGTTGCCGCTCACAGTTGACATGCAATCAGCCGGATTAAATATTCAATCAGTAGAGATTCAACACGATGATAAAGAATGAATCTTATCTCACAGCTGTCGCACTCGCTTATCGAGAAGGTCAGATTGCGCCAAAAGTTGTTGCTAAAGGTCGCGGTCTTATCGCGCAAGAGATCATTAAGCGTGCTAGAGCATCAGGGATCTATGTTCATGAATCAAGTGAGTTGGTTGCATTATTGATGCAAGTGAATCTCGATGATCGTATTCCATCGCAACTTTATGTTGCAGTTGCTGAACTATTAGCATGGTTGTATCGTCTGGAACAAGGTAAAACGAAACCCTTAGTCAAAATTGACACAGAGATTATGCCAAAAATTTTGGAGAGTGATTGATAATGCAAGGATCTGATCAAAGAGTGGAAGCATCTGAAGTATTTGAGCCTACTCAATTTTCTGATAAAGAAAAAGATGAGAGCTTTCGTGTTTATTCGGAAATTGATATTCTTTTTATACTTCGCGCGATTAAGCAAGCAAACTCATTAATCACGCTATATCTGGGTTATGGTAATAACTTTATCCTAACATCTATACTGACCATAGATGCTGATAAAAAAGAAATGATAATCGACTATGGCGCTAATGAGAAAATTAGCCAACAAGCATTGCAGGCTAGAGAATTAATATTTGTTACTACGCAGAATAAAGTCAAAATAGAATTTATCTGTACACAAATCAAAAAGATAGAGTTCAGGGGTAGTACCGCTTTCTCGGTCAACATTCCAACGTCCCTACTACGCATCCAAAGAAGGGATAATTTTCGCATTTCTACGCCAATCACTAAACCACTTAAATGCATTATTCCAATCTTCATAGAGGATAAATCTGCGAAAACTGAAATTACATTACTTGATATCAGTTGTGGTGGTATCGGTGCAGTCGATCAACATACTGTTATCAGCCTTGAGCCAGGCTCTATTTATGCCAATTGCCAAATTACACTTCCTGAGATCGGGGTTGTTAATACAACTATCAAAGTAAAAAATACATATGTAATGAAACTGCAAAGTGGCGATACCTATCAACGTATCGGATGTGAATTTATAGATTTGCCAGCAAAAACTGAAGCGATGATACAACGCTATATTGTTAAGCAAGAACAAATGAGAAAAACAAAATAGAGGTCGTGGTAGATTGCTGTAACTTTTGAGTCGTGATATTTTTCAGGGTCGATTATTTAAATAAGTTGATAATGCCATCCAAACCCACATGGCTAATTGAATAGGTTGCATAATCTTTTACGATAGATTTGGCGTGATAAGCAATACTGATCCCAGCTTCAGCCATCATGCTCAGATCATTGGCGCCATCGCCAATAGCAATAATCTGTTCAGATCGCAGGCCCAGTTCGTCACGCACCTGTTTTAATACTTGTGCTTTCCCTTCTCTACCAATAATTTCTCCGACCACTTTTCCGGTCAATAGATTATTTTCAATTTCTAATACATTGGCAACGGCATAATCGAGTCCCAGTTTTGCTTTGATACGATCTGTAAAAAATGTGAAACCTCCTGAAATAACCATTGTTTTTAGGCCGGATATTTTGGCTTGCTGTAACATTCTTTCAGCACCCGGGCTGAGTTTGACACGTTCATCATAAACGCTTTGCAGCGCATCTTGATGCAGGCCTCGCAAAAGTGCAGTGCGACGGATGAGGCTTTCTTCAAAGCCGATTTCACCCTTCATGGTTTGCTGTGTGATTGCTGCAACTTGTGGTTTTATATTGTGCATATCAGCAATTTCGTCAATGGATTCAATCGCCAGTAGTGTTGAGTCCATATCCATCGCAATCAACCCAAAATCGGAGAGCTTGAGATGGGAATCTACAAAAGCAAAGTCCAGCGCTACTTCAGCGCAATACGCCGCAATATCTTCTGCATAAGTGGCATTTGTCAATCGAAAGGCTTGGCCGGTAATTCGTTCAATCCCATCCGCGTGGGAGAGTTTTGCGATTGCTCGTAAGTCGCTGTTATTAACTTCCAATCCCTGGATAACTAGATTCATAAGGTTGTTGATAGTGTGTAATAGGTGATGGTCAAATTATAGAAGATCTATAAAGAGTTCCATTCGATAATTTGATTACGGCCAGCGTGTTTAGCGGCATAAAGGGCGGAATCAGCTGCTTTAATCATATCCAGCGGATCAGGAAAATGTGTTGTGTTCTCATCATTTGAAGCAACACCAATAGAAGCAGTGATATGAATTGTGCTATCTCCATCCAGTTTATAGGCAATCGCTGCTATTGCATCTTTTAATCGGGCAATTAAATTTCTTGAAGCAGCGAGTGTTGTGCCTGGTAGGATCAAAGCAAATTCTTCGCCACCATAGCGACTCAGCGTATCATCTTGGCGAATCCGTTCGAAAATTGTGTTGACTACAGCAACAAGTAGGGAGTCCCCTGCTAAGTGTCCATGAGTGTCATTAACCTGTTTAAAATGATCAAGATCAATGATGGCGATGGTTAGAGGTAAATTATATTGTGCGGATAGATGAAACTCGCGCCGTAGCGTTTCATCGAAATATATTCGGTTATAGGCACCGGTTAATCCATCGCGCTGCGATTTTTCTTCTAACTCTTTTGCTCTGGCCAAGCTATGTATCATCAATAATTCTTTAGCCTCAGCCAGGATTGCAGCTGCCTCAGATGCATGATGAATGTTTATCTCGAATAGATCTTCAACTGATTTTAATCCGGATTCCATGATTTTAATAACGTCGATAAGCGCAGCATCATCGAGCCCAAGCCAATTTTGAGCGACTTCTGTTAAGATTGTCATTTTTCCGGTTTCGTGCGGATACAGAAAATAATCAGCCAAATAGCGAGAGACGGCGACACAGGATTGTAGCGTTGGTCCAAAGTCTTTAGGCTCTGGTTGGCTATGGCTAGCGATACAAGACAGGGCGATATAATCCGGAATATGCCATTTTTGCAGAAGTGCATAACCTAATTCATCATGTCCAGCTCCAAACACTTCACGCTCTGTTTTAAGTAAAATGTCGTGATCAGAAGTCGATGAAAAGACTTTATTATATTCTTCCGGCATGATGGCTGAATAAGCGAGGATGCCAATTTCCTGTACCAGGCCGGCAAGAAACAGGTCATCCAGGAAGCTTAATACAAGCTTTTCACCAAGTGCGCGACAAGCCAGTGCTGAAGCGATGGATCGACGCCAGAAGGTATTATTATCAAAAGTAAATGCATCGTCGGATGGAGATTTCTTCATTAACGAATTAGTTAATGAGAAAGATAGCGCGATGACAATGACGGAATGTGTACCAAGAATACTGACAGCTTGTCGTATATTGGTTGCAGCCCGGCGAGATTTATATAGCGGCGCATTGGCAGTTTTAAGTAATTTGACCGAGAGCACAGGATCCAATGAAATATACTGACAGACGGTTCCTATATCTGCATCGGGGTCATTAGCCAGTTCGATAATCTTGATAGCGACTGCCGGCAGACTGGGTAGTGTCGTGCAATAGTTCAGTCGTGTTTTCAGCTTATCATCAAGCACTTTATTATCCTTATTATTAGGCAATACTTATATATTATTGAATAATTTAATGATTATCCTTATATTATAATATAAAGATAACATATTCACTTATTTCCCTACGAATTATTTACAATAATTCGTAGGGAGTTGTCCACTTTGTTTTTCAATCAAGTTAATGTTGCGTGATTAGGCTTCGGTTGAAATTGTTTTGATTATTTGGAACAAAGTAGTTATAAGATAGTCAGAAGGAAAATTTTTAATAAAGGAGTCTGATGTGGAATTTGGAATAAAAGTAGGAACCCCGGAAAAACAACGTGGAGCCTGCGTAGTAGCAGGTATTTTTGAATCGAAAAAATTGACGGATTCGGCCAAAATTCTGGATAAGGTTACGCAAGGGTATATTAAAAATATCCTTGCGTCGGGTGATATGGATGGCAAGGTCAATACCTCGTTATTATTGCATCATGTACCGGGTACGCAATTCAAAAGGATTTTATTGGTCGGGTTGGGTAAGGAACAGGAATTCAAGGAAAAAACATTCCTGGCCGCGATCAATACTGTTTTGAATGCTTTGCAGAGAACAGCGGTTACCGATGCAACCCTATTTTTATCGGATTTCCCTGACAAGGAACGGGCCAATGAATGGAAAGTCTCGCAGATTGTCATTACTGCAACCAGCAGCCATTATCGATTTGATCAGCTTAAAAGCAAGCCGGATAACGGTCAAAGTAGTTTGCGTAAGATAGTACTCTGCGTCAATGATCGTACTGAATTGGCTGCCTGTGAAGAAGCCATGCAACAAGGGCTGGCGATTGTGCATGGCATGAGTCTGGCAAAAGACCTGGGCAATCTTGCACCGAATATCTGCACACCGACATATCTGGCCAAACAGGCTAAAGATCTTGCCAAAACACATAAGCTTAAAGCATCCGTATTGGAAGAAAAAGATATGGAAAAGCTGAGGATGGGTTCTCTGCTGGCTGTAGCAAGTGGTAGTGAGCAACCGGCCAAGTTGATTGTGCTGGAGTATCATGGTTCAGGGAAAAAAGACAATCCGGTTGTTCTGGTAGGAAAAGGAGTGACTTTCGATACCGGTGGCATCTCGCTCAAACCGGGTGCTGATATGGATGAGATGAAATTTGATATGAGTGGAGCTGCCAGCGTGTTGGGAACATTGCACGCAATTGCTGAAATGAAATTGCCGATCAATGTGGTAGGAATCATTCCGGCAACCGAGAACATGCCCAGTGGCAAAGCGGCAAAACCAGGTGATGTGGTAACCAGTATGTCCGGTCAAACGATCGAAATTCTGAATACCGACGCGGAAGGGCGTCTGATTCTGTGTGACGCGCTAACTTATGCGGAGCGTTATAACCCGAAAGTAGTGATTGATATCGCCACTTTGACGGGTGCGTGTGTGATTGCGCTAGGGAATTTTACGACGGGGCTGATGAGCAATGACAAAGAATTGGCTGAAGCCTTGTTATCCGCTGGCGAGCAGACGGGTGATCGTGCCTGGCAATTACCTTTGTGGGACGAGTATCAGGATTTGTTGAAGAGCAATTTTGCGGATATCGCCAATATTGGCGGACGGGCTGCTGGAACCATCACAGCTGCTTGCTTTTTATCGCGCTTTACCAAGAAATACCGCTGGGCGCATCTGGATATCGCAGGCACCGCATGGAAATCCGGTAAGGAGAAAGGCTCAACCGGCAGGCCTGTGCCGCTGTTGACACAATTCTTGATTTCACAAGCTAAAGCAAATAGTTAGTCTATCTTTGATGTGCTGATTAATTCATAAGCCTGCAGGGGTAGAGTATTTGGATTAATCAGCAAATAGCAGTGTTTGGCGACGCAAGTACGTGGCAGCGAGTTAAGCACATTGATGATTCGATGACTCAAATTTATTTTTATTCAGGATCAAATGATAAGTTAAGAACGGCTTGTCGGCTTTGTGCCAAGGCGGTACAGCAAACAATGAGAGTGATGGTTTACACACCTGATGTGGCATTGATTGAACAACTGGATGCATTGCTATGGACTTTTTCTCCCACCAGTTTTGTGCCGCATTGTAGTATTCATGCTGATGAGCAACTGATCCAGGTAACGCCGGTCATTTTGAGTGACCGGATATTACCCGATGATCGTTTTGATGTGCTGCTGAATCTGCACGATCAACATCCACCTTCGTTTGGTCAGTTTAAGCGATTAATCGAGATTGCGGGTGTCTCTCATGAGGATAAGCTGGTTGCCCGTGAACGCTATCGTTTTTATAAGGATGCCGGTTATGAGATACAGCATTACCATCTTGATGACTAGACGGAATCAGGATAAGCACTGACTTTTTCTATCATGGACGAACATAAATCTTCAACAGATTTCGATGATGCTGAAATACTGGCAAAATTTCGTAATTTACTCGGCAAATACCAGAATCAAGGCAAGATAATAGGGGTTACAACGTCTACACCAGTTTCCACTCCTACGGCTACTTCTCAGACTAATGGAATATCGCAGGAAGTAGAAGCAGATAGCATACCCACGTTAACTGAAATCGTGATACTCCATCCGTCAGTGATACAGCCACAGCCAAAACGCTCCACACCGATCCGGCAGATACTGGATGCCGCGCTGGAAGATGCTCATATAGAAATGGATGCGTTGGATAGAAAAGCGTTGGCGCATGCGTTGGAGGTTCGTCTGGCTGATCAAGTTAAATAATTGCATTAAAAAACTTACCTTCTTCATATACTTCCTCTGACAAATATCGACGGTAAATTGGTGTAGGTTGAAAATAGAATCTGCCACTTATCATACGTGCCGATATGCCATCCGTTATAATGGCAGCCTCGTTTCTTTACTATTCAATCTAACCTTAAATTCCATGGAACTCGAAAAAAGCTTTGACCCCAAACGTATTGAAGATAACTGGTATTCCATCTGGGAATCAGCAGGTTATTTTAAGGCGGCAGCCACAACGCAAGCAGATCAATCGGCCTACTGCATCATGCTGCCGCCACCCAATGTCACCGGTACGTTGCACATGGGTCATGCGTTCCAGCATACTTTAATGGATGCATTGACGCGTTATCACCGCATGCTGGGGGATAGCACATTATGGCAACCGGGTACCGATCACGCCGGTATCGCTACGCAAATCGTGGTCGAGCGCCAATTGGACCAACAAAATCTTGATCGCCGCGAAATGGGACGGGAAGCGTTTTTGCAACGGGTGTGGCAATGGAAGGAAGAATCCGGTTCCACCATTACCCGGCAAATGCGGCGCCTAGGCACTTCCTGTGATTGGACACGCGAGCGTTTCACCATGGATGCCGACTTGTCACGTGCGGTGACCGAAGTGTTTGTGCACCTGTATCGTGAAGGACTCATTTATCGCGGTAAACGGTTGGTAAATTGGGATCCGGTATTGCAAACTGCAGTGTCTGATCTGGAAGTGGTATCGACCGAAGAAAATGGCTCCTTGTGGCATATCCGTTATCCTGTCGAACAAATCGATGGCACCTGGACAGACCAGGATGAGGCTTTAATTGTTGCGACTACCCGTCCCGAAACCATGCTGGGAGATGTGGCGGTTGCCGTGCATCCTGACGATCCACGTTATCAACATCTGATTGGGCGTCATGTGCGGTTGCCGCTGAGCGAACGCACTATTCCGATTATTGCGGATACCTATGTCGACCTGGAATTCGGTACGGGATGTGTGAAAATCACGCCGGCGCACGATTTTAATGATTACCAGGTCGGGCAGCAACATCAATTGGTGCCGATCAATATTTTTACCCTAGATGGAAAAATCAATGAGCTGGCGCCAACCGAATATCAAGGCATGGATCGCTTCGATGCCCGGAAAAAAATTGTTATTGATCTGCAAGCGCAAGGCTTTCTGGTTGAAATCAAGCCGCATAAACTGATGGCGCCGCGTGGTGATCGTACTAATACCATTATTGAACCGATGCTGACCGATCAATGGTATGTCGCTATGGAAGGTTTGGCTAAACGTGGACTGGAAGTGGTTGCACAGGGTGAGGTTAAATTCACGCCGGATAACTGGACGCATGTTTACAATCAATGGCTGGAAAATATTCAGGACTGGTGTATTTCGCGCCAGCTGTGGTGGGGACACCGTATTCCCGCATGGTATGACGAAGATGGCAATGTCACCGTTGCGCATACACTGGAAGAAGCACAGCAACTTTCCGGTAAAAACAATCTGACGCAAGACGACGATGTGTTGGATACGTGGTTTTCATCCGCACTCTGGCCATTCTCAACATTGGGTTGGCCGGATCAGACGCCGGAATTGAAAACCTTCCTGCCGACGTCGGTGCTCATCACCGGTTTTGACATTATTTTCTTCTGGGTGGCACGCATGGTGATGATGTCGCTGCATTTCACCGGCAAAGTTCCTTTTAAGGAAGTGTATATCACCGGCCTGATTCGCGATGCCGAAGGCCAGAAAATGAGCAAATCCAAAGGTAATGTACTCGATCCGCTGGATCTGATCGATGGCATCACTTTATCCGATTTGCTGGCAAAGCGCACGACAGGGTTGATGAATCCGAAGCAAGCCGAATCCATTGAGAAAAATACCCGCAAGCATTTTTCCGAAGGTATTCCGGCTTTCGGAACCGATGCCCTGCGCTTTACTTTCGCCAGCTTGGCTTCGCATGGTCGTGATATCAAATTTGATATGCAGCGGTGCGAAGGTTATCGGAATTTTTGTAATAAACTTTGGAACGCAACCCGCTATGTGTTGATGAATTGCGAAGGCAAAGACACCGGACTGGATGATACATTGCCAGTGCTTTATTCCGCTCCCGATCAATGGATCATCAGCCGCCTGCAGCAAGCGGAACATGCTGTTGAGCAGGCATTTGGCAATTACCGCTTTGATTTGGTTGCGCGTGAAATCTACGAATTGGTGTGGGATGAGTATTGCGATTGGTATGTTGAATTTGCTAAAGTGCAATTAAATGGCGACCAAGATTCGGTGCAGCGGGCGACACGCCGCACCCTGGTGCGAGTATTGGAAGCGATATTGCGGCTTGCGCATCCAGTCATTCCGTTCATTACTGAGGAGCTTTGGCAGAAGGTCGCTCCCCTGGCAGGGAAAACAGGTGAGAGCATTATGTGTCAACCCTATCCAAAAACCGACGCGGCTAAAATAAATAAGAACGCCATACAGTCCATTGTTTTGCTGAAAGACATGGTCAATGCTTGCCGCACGTTGCGTAGTGAAATGAACTTATCTCCGGCGGTGAGGGTACCGTTGTTGGCAACAGGCAATCAGCAGGTTCTGACGGAATTCTCACCTTACTTATTGGCATTGGCAAAATTAGCGAATATTGATTGTAAGCAGGATGAATTACCCAATGTCGACGCACCAGTCTCTATCGTGGGCGAATTTCGACTCATGCTGAAAGTTGAAATTGATGTCAAAGCCGAGCGCGAGCGTTTGATGAAAGAAATTGCGCGGATTGAAATAGAAGTAACCAAAGCAAAATCAAAACTGACTAACGCCAGCTTTGTTGAGCGCGCACCGACAAATGTCGTGGCACAGGAAGAGGAACGGTTAACAGCCTTTAATGCGAAACTGGATAAACTGAAAGAACAACTGAGTAAACTGGGATAATCACTGCATGAATCTGGAGGGTCTCAGTGATTGCATGCATCAGAATCAACCGGAACGTCGGATAATCGACTAATAAAGTTATTTTCTATATTGGATCCCATGATAAAAAAAGTAAAAGCTGATGATGTTCGACTAGGAATGTATATCCAAGAGATCCGTGGGAATTGGCTGGAACATCCGTTCTGGCGAAAATCGTTCAAACTGGATAGTCAGAAAGATTTCGACAAGCTGCTGAATTGCAACCTGGATGAAATATGGATCGATATTAGCAAAGGTCTGGATGTTGCGGTCAATGAAAAGGCAGCAGAGCCTTCAGGTGCTCAAAATGCCGCTGCAGATAAGGCAATCACTGAAACGCCGCGACCGGTTAAAAAAACTTCAGCGCCGGTCTCTATGGAAGAGGAATTAAGTTCCGCAAAAAAAATACATAATAAGGCAAAAGAAGCGGTTATCACCATGTTTAGCGATGTTCGCATGGGTAAAGCACTTGAGATTGGAGAGGTTACTTCACTGGTTGATGAGATTAATCAATCGCTGGAGCGAAATACCAATGCGTTGCTCAGTCTGATTCGACTAAAAAATGTTGATGAATATACTTATCTGCATTCAGTTGCAGTTTGCATGCTCATGGTCGCACTGGGAAGACAATTGAATTTGAATAGCGATCAATTGAAACAGGTTGGCGTTGCCGGATTGCTGCATGATATCGGCAAAATGGCGATACCCCATGAAATGTTGAATAAACCGGACAAGCTGACGGATGAGGAATTTAATATTGTTAAACAGCATCCGCAGCGTGGTTGGGAGTACAGAAGTCATGTTATCAAGTGGATGAAGTCGCTCTGGATGTTTGTTTGCATCATCATGAGCGTGTGGATGGGCGAGGCTATCCGGAGAAATTATCGGGTGATGCACTGACTCTATTCGCGCGTATGGGGGCAGTTTGTGACGTATATGACGCAATTAGCTCAGAGCGCTGTTATAAGAAAGCCTGGGGACCTGCCGAATCAATTCGAAAAATGGTGTCATGGAAAGACGGTCATTTTGACGAAGTGGTATTCCATGCTTTTGTTAAAACCATTGGTATCTATCCCAATGGTACTTTGTTAAAACTTAAATCCGGGCGGCTCGGTGTGGTAATTGAACAATCAAAGAAGAGTTTAACCACGCCGATCATCAAAATTTTCTTTTCTACTCGTGCCAATGCACATATTCCGATTGAAATTTTAGATTTGTCGAAAGAAACGGACGGTATTGATAACATTGAAGATCCGCAGAAATGGCAGCTTGATGTTAATAAAATACAAGGCATATGAGATTGGTTTAGCGGTCTCTGTAATATCTGTAGTTTATCCGGATACTAGCGATTATGCAGTCAGGTACTATTACACAAGTATTGGCAGAGGCGTGCCGGAATATTGACAGAATAGATGCACGGCTGTTGTTGCAACATGTGTTAGATGTCGATCATGCTTTTTTGTTGACCTACCCCGATCAAACGCTGACTTCGCAGCAAACGAAAGCGTTTCTGCGATTGATTAAGCGGCGTATTGATGGTGTCCCGGTTGCTTATCTGATTGGAGAACGTGAATTCTACGATCTGACTTTTAAAGTCACTGAAGCAGTTCTGATTCCCCGTCCGGAAACTGAATTGCTGGTCGAATTGGCACTGGAACGGATACCTGTTGATCAACCCTGTAAGATACTGGATCTGGGAACAGGTAGTGGTGCGATTGCCATCACCATTGCCAAGCATCGTCCTCAGTCACGAGTTATTGCGGTTGATGTGTCAGCAGATGCTATCGCTGTTTCCGGATGGAATGCCAAAAATCTGCAAGTGGATAATCTTCATCTCACAATAGGAAACTGGTTTGATGAACTTTCAGGGGAGGAATTTGATCTGATTCTATCAAATCCGCCTTATGTGGCAAACAATGATCCTCACCTTGCGCAAGGGGATCTGCGTTTTGAACCATGGATTGCTCTAGCAGCGGAAGACAACGGTTTGGCGTGTATCCGGCATATCATCAACGCAGCACCTCGGTATCTCATTAAGAGTGGATGGTTGTTGCTGGAACATGGTTATGATCAGGCTGCTGCATGCAGGCAATTGTTGGACAATATGAATTTTAGTAATATTTGTTCTTACCCGGATTTGGCTGGCATAATGCGGGTGAGTGGTGGTCAATTGAATACGTCAATGTAGGTCAGGTGTGTGATTGGTGTAGAAATTCATGACGCTGTTTCTGTATAAAACTTTTGAGGAATGATCTTTTGGAGAAATTAACACTATGAATGTTGAAGATTTAATCGAACAACAAATTACCGGGCATCCGGTAGTCCTTTATATGAAAGGTACGCAAGACCAGCCGCAATGTGGTTTTTCTGCGAATGCGGTAAATATTCTTAAAGCTTGTGGTGTTGATAATATTTTTTCTGTCGACGTGCTGGCGGATCCGGAAATCAGACAGGGTATCAAGGATTACTCAAATTGGCCCACGATTCCCCAGTTATACGTTAATGGTGAATTTATTGGCGGCTCGGATATCGTGACCGAAATGTATCAGACTGGAGAGTTGCAGAAGTTGTTTGAAAATTGATATCAATTAAATGACCCAATCACGATTCAGTTTGTTCGAGCTAGAGAATGAACTGAATCGCAAATGCTGTAACAATCAGTTTAATTGACTGCTGTTGCAATAACCCAATAGCGCGCAAACTTGCCGACAGCGATAAATACTAGCGCCCATAGCCAATTGGCACGTAGCCATCCGGCAGCAACACACAATACATCACCGATTAATGGTGCCCAAGAAAGCAGCAGGATAGGGGTACCATGTTGACGCACCCATTCCAATCCGCGCGTATTGCTCCCCAATTTCTTGAGCACGGTTTTTTCATCCGGAAGAAATCGACCAATCAAATACGAACTCATGCCGCCCAGCGTATTGCCTACCGTTGCCAGAGCAAGCGCCTGCCAGTGGAGTTCAGGGTAGGCCAATAAAACACCGACGAGTACCGCTTCAGATCCGCCCGGAAGCAACGTGGCTGCCAGGAAACTGCTGATGAATAAAGCCAATAGGCTTGATTGTTCGTCCATAAAAGCGATCCGGGGTTAGAAAATGAGGTCAGTTGGCAATAGTGGAGTCCAACGGGTTAAGCGGCAATAGCTTTTCATAATATTGCCGCATGAATGCAGCGGGTGACAGGTAGCCGAGGCAAGCCTGTTTTCGTTGCCGGTTGTAGGAGATTTCGATGTACTCGGTGATCTCCTGTATTGCCTGTGCTCGGGTACGGTAGCGCCGATGGTAAATCAGTTCATTTTTGAGTGTTCCCCAGAAGCTTTCCATCGGAGCGTTATCCCAACAATCTCCTTTGCGGCTCATCGATGCTGTCATGCCAAACTGTCTCAGTAGTTTCTGGTAATCTTGTGCGCAGTATTGACTGCCTCGATCCGAGTGGAGAATCAGTCCCTTGGCCGGATGCCTGGCAGAAACACCTCGGAATAAGGCCTGCATGACCAAGTTTTTCGTCATTCTCTCACTCATGGCATAACCGACCAGTTCACCGCTGAACAAATCCTTAAGTCCAGCCAAGTACACCCAGCCTTCAAGTTCCGCTCCGGACAAAGGTCTCTCGGGTGCGCTGGTGTGCCGCTCGAATCTCGATTTCCAGCTCGGTCAACGGCTTCTGATTCTTGCCAACATCATCCAATTTGCCCAGGCGTGCTGCATGTATCCAGCTCTTCAGCGTTCCTGGCGGCAATGACAATCGCCTTGCCGCTTCAGATATCGTCAAACCATCCGCTTCATGCAGACTCACTGCCTGCGCCAGAAATTCCTGCGTGTAAATCCCTCTTGGTATCCGTTTCATCTCACTCCTCCATTTCCAGTATCTTATAGAAACGTCGGACTCCTCTTTTTACAGCTTACCTCAGTTCAGGGTGGACGAATTATTTTGAGGTTTGTTGAAGTCGCATGGATAAATACCCACATATGCAATCCTTTGCGAGATTTCCTGTCAAATCAGGTTTGCATCAGACACCAGTATATTTACATTGCTTTCCCGGATTGTTTATTTACCCATATTTCTTCCGATTGCGTCGCCGTTTACTATGCGCACGCCGGGCTTCAGCCTCGGTCAGTGGTGCGGGTTTCTTATCGGCATAGGGATTATGTCCCACTTTAAAATCAACCCGAAGCGGCGTACCCTGTAATTTGAAAACCTCGCGAAAAGTATTTTCCAGGTAACGCCGATAGGTTTCCGGCACATGATTCAGCATGCTGCCATGCACGATAATGAGCGGTGGATTGGAACCACCCTGGTGGGCATAGCGCATTTTGGGGCGTGACATGCCGCCACGCGGTGGCGGATGTTTTTCAATTGCGGCAATTAACGCACGTGTTAGTTTGGGTGTGGATAAATCCGCCATGGCAGCAGCATAGGCTTTATCAATCGAAGGCAGCAGATTATTCGTGCCTGTGCCTTGCAATGCGGAGATATAGTGCATTTGCGCAAAGCTCAGGAAAGCCATTTTACGCGTCAGCTCACGTTTGATGGTATCGCGCTGATATTCATCCAGCCCATCCCATTTATTCACCGCAATGACCAATGCGCGTCCTGTTTCCAGTATAAATCCGGCAATATGCGCATCCTGATCGGAGATTTCATTTCTGGCATCCAGGACCAGCACCACCACATTGGCGTCTTCAATGGCTTGCAGGGTTTTGATCACCGAGAATTTTTCGATGGTTTCAAACACCTGTCCACGACGCCGTAAACCAGCCGTGTCGATCAGGGTATAGTGTTTTTCTTTATGCTCGAAATCGATATAAATACTATCCCGGGTCGTGCCTGGCTGATCAAACGCGATCACCCGTTCCTCACCCAGCAATGTGTTAATCAGCGTGGATTTTCCAACATTCGGCCGGCCTACAATGGCAATCTTGGGATGCCTGCTCGCGGGTGACTCTTCTTCAGCGTCTGGAAAATCAACCAATGCCCAATCGGCCAATTCCTTGATATTATCGCCATGCATCGCCGATACCGCGCAGGGCTCACCCAGACCCAATTCGTAAAACTCTGCGGTAACGACAGCCGTCATCATGCCTTCGGTTTTATTGACCACCAACAGAATATTTTGCCCGGATTTTCGCAGTTGCTCGGCAATGATTTTGTCGTGCGCAGTAACGCCCTGACGACCATCTACGATAAACAGCACTTTATCCGCTTCGTCAATCGCTTGCAGTGTTTGTTTGGCCATGGCATGTAAAATGCCTTCTTTGATGACCGGCTCAAAACCGCCGGTATCCATCACCAGATAGGGTTTATCACCCACCCTGCCCTGACCGTAATGACGATCCCGTGTCAAACCGGGGATATCCGCAACAATGGCGTCACGGGTACGGGTCAGGCGGTTAAATAAGGTTGATTTGCCGACATTCGGTCGGCCAACCAAAACAAGTGTGGGTTTCATGATTTTTTGCTGCCAATGCTGTACACATTACGTGCCATTAAATTAAAGTACCGGTGAATCCTTGCGGACTCAAAAAGACTGACATAAATTGCTAGAATTGGACACTAAAAACGTAAACCCCGCCTTTAGCTGTTTGCACTGCAAATCCATCCGGCAATGAACTCGGCGGAGTTTGTATGGCGGTACCGTCAGTCGCAGAACGGGCTACCAATACACCATCATAATTTCGTAATAGATTGACATAGCCTTGATCATCTCCGACCACAATATATTGTCCTCTTATGATGGGCGAGGATAATTTCTTACTCCCCAATCGGCTTTGTTTCCACATACCGGCACCACTGAGCAAGTCATAGGCCGCAACAATGCCTTTCTCTTCAGTTACATAGACATAATCATTGTCCATAGTCAGACCGGCACTGCTCGACGCTTCACGCGCCCATATTTGTGTACCGTCGTTAATTGCAAAACATGCCACACGTCCCTGGTAAGCAACCGCGCAAACAAATTGATTATTGACCACCGGTGAGCTGGTGACATCCGTCATGCGTTCCAGTTCAGTCACACCACGCGGCTGTGAAACAGTGACTTCCCAACCTAAGTTGCCATTAAATAAACTCATTGCCACCAATTTCCCACCGGGAAAACCGGCAAACACCGCACCGTGTGCCAGCGTTATTCCCGCAGTGCTGCGTACCGTCAATGAAGGAGTCGCGCCTTGATAAATCCATTTTCGCTTCCCATCAATAGCGTCAAGCCCAAATATCCGACCATCCAAAGTGCGTACCACTACAATATTATTTTGTATTTGCGGCGGACTCAAAATTTCACTGGTAACGGGCGCTTGCCATAACATATGCCCGGATTCATTATAAGCAAGCACTTCCCCCTTGAATGTTCCTATCAGAATCAACCCCTCACCAATGCCAACCCCGGCGGAGAATCTATTTTTAGTTTTTATCTGCCAGAGTTGTTTGCCGGTCGCCGTATCGTATTTCGTCAGCTTTCCTTCTTCATCCGCCACATACAATGCGCCATTGTCATATACCGTATAAAAAGATGCGATCTGATTCTCACTGACTTTGTCTTTCCATTTTAAAGGCATAGGATCGGTTGCCTTCAACGCATCCAGTTCTTCCTTTTCATAGACGATCACTTCTTCTTTAACAAAGATATCTGATAATTGTGTACTCATCGATTCGACGATTCGCGTATCAAACGGATTCATCGTGCCACAACTGGTTAGCAGCCAAATAATTCCTATCGAGAATAAAGATAATCGCCAAGACCTGACGGAATTCAATTGAACAATCACTTTACTGGGATACTTCTGGGCATTCATAGTCCTAAACAAAGCGAAGCGCGAACAACCCAATATTGTAATAAAAGCAGGCAGGTCTGCAAAGGGAATGCTCGCCAATCCGGATTCCGAGAAACATCCTAATAGCTACTCAGAATCACCCAATGCATCCAACTTCATTTGAACAATATTATAGTAATTATTGCTCTTACTCAGCTTATCAATGGCCGCTTGATAGCTAAGCCGTGCTTCGGAAATTTTTTTGGAAGCTACCAATATATCGCCTTTACGATCTGAATATAATCCTGCAAAAGTCTCTCCGTGTTGCGTATTCAGAATTCTTAACGCTTCATCATATTTTTCTTCATCCAGCAAGATGCCGGCAATTCTTAATCGCGCCACATCGTGCAGCGCCGTTTCTTTTGCATTATCGATTATCCACTGCAGGTTTTGTATCGCACGTTTATTGTTACCTGCCTCGACATCGGCTTGTGCAGCAATGAACGCAGCACGAGGCGCATAACCGCTGGATGGAAAACCTTCGGTGAGCAAATGCGCCGCATCATTGATTTTTGCAGGTTCATTGGATAGCCGGACCTGCTGTAACAAAACATATAAATCAGCCGCCTGCTGTGCCTGTTGCTGTTGATAATATTTCCAAGCCTGTGTGCCGCCAATAGTAACCAGCATAGCTGTTAACAGGATTGTGGCAGCGGTACCAAACCTGTCCCACCACGTTTTGATGCCGTCTATATTGTCTTGATCTTCGTGATTATAAGTTGCCATGGTATCTTCCTGAATAAGTTCTGATTGGACAAATACTCAACGCATTGAGCGAACCGTTTATCGTATTAAATATTCCTATATTAATGATATAACACTCATTTTCTAACTAATGCAGTCACTGCGCTTAATTTCACACTGGCTTGTTCGATCGGCTCGCGCAATGGTTTTATGGTCACTTCTTGGGCTGCAACTTCATCCTCACCGATAATCAATGCATAATAAGCGCCCGTGGCATCCGCTTTTTTCATCTGAGACTTGAAGCTGCCACCGCCACAATGCAAAATGACACTAAGTCCCTCATCACGGAGAAATTCGGCGCATTTCCAGGCATAATCCGTCACTTGCTCACCCTGATGCACGATATAGATATCGGGAGCAGGTTGTGTCACTTGCTGACCGCATTCTTGCATCAACGTCAGCAATCGTTCAATACCCATCGCGAAACCACAAGCTGGCGCGGATTTTCCTCCCACCTGCTCAATTAAACCATCATACCGTCCGCCTGCACAAACCGTTCCCTGTGCGCCTAGCTGGTCAGTCACCCATTCAAATACCGTGCGGTTGTAGTAGTCAAGTCCTCTTACCAAGCGTAAATTAATCTCAAAAGGAATGCCTTGTTCACGCAATATGCACTGCAATGACTCAAAATGCATGCAGGATTCTTCATCCAGATCATCAATCAGCTTAGGCGCACCCCCAATGATTTCCTGCATGCCGGGATTCTTGCTATCCAGTATGCGTAGTGGATTCGTATGCAAACGTCTTAATGAATCTTCGTCCAGATTGTCACGATGCTGTTCGAAGTATTTAATCAACCGTGTGCGATGTAATGCACGTGATTCAGCATCACCCAGTGTACTGATTTCCAGACGCAATCCGGAGATTCCCAATAAATCCCACAGCCGAGAACACATCACGATCAGTTCTGCATCAATATCCGGCCCGGCATAGCCCAGTGCTTCGACGCCCACTTGGTGAAATTGCCGATAACGCCCTTTCTGCGGCCGTTCATGCCTGAACATCGGACCAGAATAATATAATCGCTGTGGGCCTGCGTACAAAAGATTATGTTCGATGGCGGCACGTACACACGACGCGGTACCTTCAGGACGCAAAGTTAAACTGTCATTATTGAGATGATCGGTGAAGGTATACATCTCTTTTTCAACAATGTCAGTCACTTCACCAATGGAACGAATGAATAAATCAGTTTGTTCTACGATGGGGGTTCGGATATTCCGATAACCGTAAGCAGCAAGCCATTGCTGCACTGTCTGTTCAAAATATGCCCACCGATAGGATTCATTCGGGAGAATGTCATTCATCCCACGAATTGCTTTAACACCATTAGCCATCAGACAGCTTTTCTCGGATACTTTTCGCTAACATATTTATCGACGATCTGACGGAACTCGTTGGCAATATTGTCGCCTTTTAAAGTCACGGTTTTCTGCCCATCGACAAATACCGGCGCTACCGGCGTTTCACCGGAACCCGGCAGGCTAATACCGATATTGGCATGCTTGCTCTCACCAGGACCATTCACCACACACCCCATGACAGCCAATGACATATTTTCAACACCTTCATATTGCTCGCGCCATACGATCATTTCATCACGCACATATGCCTGAATACTCTCGGCCAGTTCTTGGAAGTAAGTGCTGGTGGTACGACCACATCCCGGACAGGCCGCTACCAGTGGAACAAATGCGCGCAGTCCCATGGTCTGCAAAATTTCTTGTGCGACAATCACTTCCCGCGAGCGGCTGCCACCCGGCTCCGGCGTCAATGAAATACGGATGGTATCTCCGATGCCTTCCTGCAAAAGTACTGCCAATGCCGCTGTCGACGCCACAATGCCTTTGGAACCCATGCCCGCTTCTGTTAAACCCAAATGCAATGCATAATCACAACGTGCAGCCAATTCACGGTATACCATGATCAAATCCTGCACACCGCTAACTTTGCAGGACAAGACAATTTTGTTGCGATTAAGGCCAATCTCTTCCGCCCTGGCCGCACTTTCCAGCGCTGATGTAATCAATGCCTCCCGCATCACATATTTGGCATCTTGCGGATCGCTGGAAGCTGCATTTTCATCCATAATACGCGCCAACATTTCTGGATCGAGACTTCCCCAATTGACACCGATACGCACTGGTTTGTCGTATTTGCAGGCTGTCTCGATCAAGATGGTAAATTGTTCATCGCGTTTTTTGCCATGCCCGACATTTCCCGGATTAATGCGAAATTTTGCCAAAGTTTTTGCGCATTCGGGATAACTGGTCAGTAATTTATGACCGTTAAAATGAAAATCGCCAACCAGTGGAACATGGCACCCCATATCATCCAAGCGCGCACGTATTCCCGGTACAGCACTCGCTGCTTCCATTGAATTGACAGTGATACGGACTAATTCAGATCCTGCGCGCGCCAATTGTGCAACCTGCTCGGTAGTCGCCACCTCATCAACCGTATCGGTATTGGTCATCGATTGCACAACGACCGGTGCACCGCCACCCACCATGACGGTCCCAACCCGGACACCCACACTGGATCGGCGCTTTATAGAAAAATCATTTTCAGACATAATTTAATTGTATATAGATCAAAAGATTACAAGCACTTTTACTTGAGTGTGAAACGCGCGGTTCCATCTTGCTTTTTGTAGGAAGAAATATCAATTTCCGTATCATTATAAGTGAGATTAACACCTGACGCATTGCCTACAACAATTGACAATGGTTTTTTACCCGTAATAATTTGCTCACTTCCACCCTTTTTGAGTTGTTCGAATAAAGAAACACCCTTGCCGTCAACCACTTTGACCCATGAGTCCGCAGTAAATTTAAAATATAAATTACCCAAATCACTGGGTGCCACAACCGGTTTCCCTGTTTCTTGGACGAGGGGCTTGCTTTCTATCGGGATAACAATAGGTTCAATTTTTATACCGGACTCCGTTGCCGAATTCTTCTCTCTGTTTATCGAGTCATTTGTTTCCGGTATCTTATTCGTTTGACCATTAGTCACATTCTTTACAATTGCCGGTAAAGGCAATTGGATTTCCACCGACGTCTTTTCAGCGTCTGTCTTTACCTCATTATTGACAGAATTATTATCTGATTTTTTATTATTATCCTCAAAAATAAAATACCCTCCAAGGATCATAACAAATAAAACAATAACAATGATTAGTCGATTGTTACCGGAACTTTCCCGATTTGAAGCAAAGGATATTTGCTTATTCTTAAATGGTGTTCTCTCATAAGTTGATATCACCGGCGCTGATTCGGGAATGAGTTGCAGCAATGGAACAGGATCCAATTGTACAAGGTTGGCGTAATTGCGAATAAAACCTCGCAAGAATGTACGCCCTGGTAATTTCTCAAAATCTTCCTTCTCGATCGCTCCGATTTGTTGGACCGAAAGACGTAACTGCCGGGATACATCGTCTATGCTCATACCCTTGGCTACTCTTGCCCTACGTAATAGATGCCCGACACTTTGCACGACACTCGCTGAATCAATCGTATTCGGCTCATTCTTAACTATCGAATCAAGACTTGTATTTATATTTTCGTTACTGCTCACTGCGATTTGCTCAATATTATTTTTGTTTTGATCAATAGGAAGTAAGCCCAAATCCGAAATCTGCGCTTTATCTAAGGATTCCACATCTTCTTTCTCCGACACTGGCATGCTTTCATTGATCGTTATGTTTCTCTGACTATTCTCCGTACCATTTTCATGTTCAGTTCGCACTCTATAGCTTCCTATTGTTGTATCTAAGTCACTATTAACTGATTCTCTATTCCCTGGCAACTGGCCATTATTATCGCTGTGATTTAGCCCACTCATTATTTAATTTTTCCTTCTCGAACTGCGGCTGCTTCTTTGGAATCAGGAAAATATTTTTGCAATTGAAAAATGTAGCTATCCGCGGCCGATTGATCACCGATTGCCTGCTCGATTCGTATTGCCAATAATAAGCTTTCAGGAGTCGATGTATTATTTTGCAGGAAAAGAACAAGTCTTGATTTCGCTTCAGCTAAATTTCCACGTTGAAAATCGATATCAACCAACCCAATCGATGCAGGTGAATAATTGGGCTGAATTGACAATGCTCTTTGGAAGAATAGTTGCGCCTCATTGTATTTCTGACGTTTAAGTTCACAAATACCCGCGTTGGTCAATGACATTTCTGGCGTTGGATAGAGCGGATCTTGCGCCGCAATCATAAAATGATTAATGGCTTGATCCGTACGCTGCGCAAAACGTTGGCATAAAAACCATCCATAATTATTATGGATCTCCGAATTTTTAGGAGCTAACCGAATGGCTTGTTCGAAGTTATTCAGTGCCTTACTATCATCATTGAGTGTCATATTAATCAACCCCAGCACGTTGTGCGCCGGCGCATAATTGGATTGCGCCTGTAATGCCTCCGTCACCTCTTCTATGGCAACTTCTAGTTGTCCTCTATTGAAATATTCAGCGGCCAGCTCCGTATGAATTTTAGCGCTCTGATACGCTCGGTCTGATCTAGCCTGACTCGACATTCCTTCGTCGATCGGTTGTTGTACACAAGCATTTAACCATAAAGAACATAGCAGTATATAAAAAACCAACGGAATTCTTTTCACTATACGATTTCCGCTTTTATATGTGCCGTGCGGCGTGTTTTATCTTTCACCTGACCCGCCAATTGACCACAAGCGGCTGCTATATCGTCTCCACGCGTTTTTCTGACCGTCGTAACAAACCCAGCTTGCATGAGCACATCACGGAAAACACGTACAGTCTCTGTTGCAGAACGCTTAAAACCGGATTCCGGAAACGAATTAAATGGAATCAGGTTAAATTTACAGGGTGTATCTTGTACCAATTCTATTAGCTCACGCGCGTGCGCCACACTGTCATTAACGCCATCCAGCATGACATACTCAAAAGTTATAAAATCCCTCGGTGCAGCTGACAAATATCGTTGACAAGCAGCCAGTAATTCTTTAATCGGATATTTTTTATTAATTGGCACCAATTGATCGCGTAAAGCATCATTCGGTGCATGTAATGAGATGGCTAGGGCAACCGGACAACGCTCACGCAATCGATCAATCGCAGGTACCAATCCCGAAGTACTTACTGTAACACGCCGCCGTGAAAGACCGTAGGCGTGATCATCCAGCATCAAATCCAAAGCCGTAACCACATTATCAAAATTAGCTAATGGTTCACCCATGCCCATCATCACCACGTTACTAACAACCCGGTTAGTATCCATTGCAGTATCTTTCGAGTCCGCTTTGAGCGTTTTATTTGCAATCCACAGTTGTCCAATAATTTCTGCAACTGTTAGATTGCGATTAAATCCTTGTCTGCCTGTCGAACAAAAAGTACAGGCCAAAGCACATCCAACTTGGCTCGAAACACATAAAGTGCCACGATTTGCTTCCGGTATGAAGACAGTTTCTATACCATTATCCGCACCAACCGACAGCAACCACTTACGTGTTCCATCCGCTGCCACATAATCAGAAATAATCTGTGGTGATTCAATCACTGCGAGTGTTGTCAGTTTTTCACGTAAACTCTTCGCTAAATCACTCATATCGACAAAATCGGTAATACCAGATTGATGAATCCAGCGCAGCAATTGTTTCGCACGGAACGGTTTTTCCCCGATTTCCAGGCAAAAATCGGCTAGGCCCTTAACATCATAATTTAACAGATTGGTAGTCACGATTCAGATGGCGAATGCTTTAACGAGAATAAACATTTAATGCCGGAAAGAAACAGGCAATCTCAATAGCAGCAGTTTCAGGAGCATCCGAGCCATGCACTGCATTGGCATCAATACTATCTGCAAAATCAGCACGGATTGTCCCTTTCTCCGCCTTCTTAGGATCTGTCGCTCCCATTAAATCCCGATTCTTTTTAATCGCATCATCTCCTTCCAAGACTTGCACCATCACAGGACCAGATATCATAAAATTTACTAAATCGCGGAAAAATGGCCGCTCACGATGCACTGCGTAAAATTGCTCTGCATCAGCTTGCGACAAATGCACCATACGAGCAGCAATGACCTTTAAACCATTTGATTCAAAACGCGAATAAATCTGTCCAATTACATTTTTTGCAACAGCATCCGGTTTAATAATCGATAACGTTCTCTCAATTGCCATTAAATACTCCAATAAATTAATAAATTAAACGCGTATTTTAACAAAAAATCCAAATTCAATCTGGAAAAACACACAGTACCATGTTGTGAGCAGAATATTTTGCTTAATGAGAATTCATTGCGAACCAGACTATCATTCACGGTATTCGATCAGATTTATGGCGATCACGAAAATATTTTTTATTTTCATAATACGTTTCAATATTATTATCCTCACCCCAACCCGGATAACCCAAGAGCGGAACTGGTGTTAAATCAGAGCTCGATGATAAGGTCTTTAATAAAAAAGGCTCTAACATCAAATCGATTGAATGTAATTGATCCGACAAATCCTGAGTAAAAAATGCTTCTTTTACATTGAATATAATTCCTTTCCCGGTCATTCCAACATAGGGATCTAGTGCTTTCTCATACAATCCATGACCAAAAACAAAAAATCGCATGGATGACAGCACCGCTTTACGCTGTTGCCAAAATAATTTTTTCCATTCAAAGTCTTTTAACAATTGCATTAATACTTTCTGACTACTTACAACAATAACGCCTGATTCGTCGAAAAGCGTTGCTGCATCCCTTAATGCACTTCGATGTTTTATTCCATTCAATGATTCAGATAATCGTGCTTGGTAATGCAATTGGTTAAGTACTGCTTTAGCACGTGGAAATATGTGCCATACCAATGCATTAAAGAAGTCATGCCAACTCTTAGTTCTTGTTTGCACCTGACCGGTTAAATAAATTTTCGATTCATATTCCTGTTCAAAACATTGTTTCCGAGCTACTGGCGACACAAAACAAATTTGCTTTCCTGAACGAGTAGCAATCTGCCTCTTCTGAATATTCATGCAGTTCAAATCAATATGCTCTGGCCAGAATTGCATATTTTCAACATGCTTCTTTAAATACTCGAATGATCCAAACATGGGAGAAAGATCCATAAAATTTGGATTCCAGTCTTGGACATTCCTCATTAATTTGTAACCTGAATACTAAATTTATTTAAAGAGTTATGGCGGCTGGCAAGTTTATAGATGTTCAATGTTGAGGAGAGTTCTTTCATTCTGAGCACGCAAAAGTTTTAGATGCTCTAGCCCAAAATGTATAAACGTGAGTGCTGTAAATATGGGTGCCAGTAAATTAAGAAGAGGCACAAACTGAATTAAACCTGTCAACAATCCTAATCCCCATAGCGAATATCTGTTCGAAACACAAATCGTCTTGATTTCTTGTTTACTGGCATGCTCCGATAGTGCGTCATAGCGGAATAGCTGTTGATTCATAAAAGCCGCTGTTACAAAAGGAATAATAATTCCTGCTCCAATCGTCCATAATGGCAATGTAATAACCCAGATCAATATAAAAATACCACTGGCGAGTATCGCATTAATAATACTCCCACTGAAAGTACCTCCATGTTCCCGCTTAAGCTCAGGGTAGTAACGATTAGCAACCAGTTTTATGAGTGCGGGCATTACAAAAATAGTTGTAATAATGAGTGTAGTCATTATTACAAGTGGAACAAATACAATAACATGCAATAAACCTTGAATGCTTACAGCAATCCAACCAGGCTCAACATTCTTTAGCCACTCACCGATACCAATTTCAACAAAGACTTGATAAATCAGCTCAGAGAAATTATCCCAAAAAATATAGCCAATAGCGAACCAAAAGAGTGTCGCGACAAGAATTGGCCAAACTACAATCCAGGCAATCTTGAATCGTATTAGGTCTCGAAATGTGCTTTTAATTGCTTTAAATACGGGAGACATCTGATCTCACAATAAAGAAATATGTATTTGATCTAAAAATGGCGATTATCTATGATATTGACTTGCTTCACCAATGCAGTAAGAGCAATATTCTCACTTTATCGTAAATTACATTGCTCAAATCATAAATAAACTCGATGATTTGTCGTAACCTGTGACCTAGGTCTAAGAAAATCAAACACTACTCATCCTATAAGTAAACCAGATTCATATTAGGTAAAAGTACATTAGACACTAAAGTTTCAAATAAAGACGTCGATAAAATATCCAATAAGATCCCATTATAAGGAAAAAAGATGAAGATAGATAAATCATTACAGCCAGTAACAACAGTTTCTGTCAATGATGGAAAAAGACGTACTGATACCACACCCACTCCTAATACAGAACAAGAAAATAATGTACATTTAAGCTCAAATATTACAAAACTACAAAATTTAGATAGTAGTTCCGCCAGCGGTTCAATTGTAAATACAGCTCGAGTCCAAGAAATAAAACAAGCTATTAGTGAAGGCAATTTCCGAATAAATCCGGAAGTTGTCGCTGATCGACTCCTTGAAACTGTTAAGGAATTGATACAATCCAAAAAAGGTGCTGCTTAATGGTCACGTCTTTGCATTCAGAAAATTTTATTGCAGATTTAGAAACTGAGAAAGCCGCTCTGATGGAATTTGTTGAGATTCTTAAAAAAGAACAGAATGCTTTAGTTCAAGGAAAAATAGATGAAATTGATTATCTTGCCTCCGATAAATCGCGATTGATCGAAAGATTGATACAGTTTGATAATCATCGCAACGAGTATCTTAAGAACCAGGGACTTACTTTAGAAAAGAATAGTATCAGTACTTGGTTCGCAAAACATTACTCAAATCAATCTCTATGGAATGAGTTATTAAAACTAGTCAGGATGGCCCAACTACTTAATCATTCTAATAGTTTGATTATTTCCACCCACCTCCAACACAATCAACGTGCTTTTACGGCATTGCACTGTGCAGCAGGGAATGTTTCCTTATATGGACCCAAAGGCCAAGCTTACATTTAGCTTCTCGTTTCAGTACTCAGAATCAGTATTTTTAGCAATCGGTATTTCAGTTACCTTATCAGGATCAGTCGATAGAATCATAACGGCAACTCGTCGATTTCTTTTTCTACCTTCAGGTGTTTCATTAGTTTCTATTGGTCTATTCTCGCCATAGCCTATGGCAGTGAGTCGATTTGCCTCGACGCCATTTTCCACAAATAATCTGATCACACTACTCGCACGTGCCGTTGATAACTCCCAGTTTGATGGGAAGCTTTCTGTATGAATTGGTAAATTATCCGTATGTCCTTCCACATGAATCTCATGCTCATGCCCTTTGATGACATAGGCAACCGCTTGTAATGCCAAGCTGGAGTTCTCGGCAAGTTTAGCCTGCCCCGGAGAAAAAAGAACACTCGCATTAATTTCCACAGTGATTCCTAGAGAATTTTGCGTAATTCTCACGTGACCATCTTTCACCAAAGGCTCCAGTGCATGCAGAATATCTTTAGCCATACCTCGCATTTTCTCTTGTTTCTTTGCTTTATGAGAATTCAACGCCTCAATACGATTGATTGAGTCGACTTGTTTGATTTGAATAGGGGAAAATTCCGAAGATTGCGCAGATATTAAACTTGATGAACTATTACTTTTAAATGCACTGACCAAAGAATGACCCAGAATGCGGTATTTACCTTCATTAATCGAAGAAACTGCATACATAACCACAAAGAATGCGAACAGTAGTGTTATAAAATCTGCATACGAAACAAGCCAGCGCTCATGATTCTCGGTAGATTCATCATTTTTTTGTTTCCTTCTTCTTAACATGAGATTCTCAAGAAATCACTTAATAATCAAAACAGCATTAGCGCACACACTAAACATAATAGCCTTGTAGACGATTCTCTATAAACCGGGGATTTTCACCGTTGGCAATAGCCACAAATCCATCAACCAGAATCTCTTGCATCACTACTTGCTCATTGATAATGCTTTTTAGCTTATTGGCTACCGGCAAACAAACCAAGTTTGCCAACCCTACGCCGTATATTGTTGCAACAAAGGCAACGGCAATACCACTTCCCAAAAGATTAGGATCGGTCAAGTTCTCCATCACGTGAATTAAACCAAGAACAGCACCCAATATGCCAATTGTCGGTGCATAACCGCCAGCAGCTTCCCAAATCCGGGCGGACTGACGTTGATACGTTTCTAAAGACAGGATATCAATTTCCAGAACTTCACGTAATTTCTCAGCAGTACTTCCATCGGCAAGCAGCTGTAGGCCCTTCTTTGCAAATGGATCTTTCACGACCGACACATGTGATTCAAGTGCTAGTAGACCATCTTTTCGAGCGATATGAGACCAGTTGATGATTTGCTTGATTAAAATCTGCGGCGAGTTCACAGGCGGAAAAAATACCCATGCACTCATTTTGATTCCATTCAGAAAAACTTTGACTGGACTTTGTAATAAAACCGCTCCAATAGTGCCGCCCATCACAATTAAAAACGCTGCAGCTTGAATTAAGGAGCCCGCATGACCACCTTCAAGTACTTGTCCGCCAATGATTGCAACAAAAGCCAGCAAGATACCCATCACACTATTCAAATCCATATTTGATTTTTTATTCATCGAAGAATCTCTTAATCACAATGAATAATCTATAGATAATAGCATCTCAAGAATTTCTTAAACGGCTGCGTAAACGCGCGACTGCTTGCGTATGTAGCTGACAAACCCGCGACTCGCTCACGCCAAGCACTTCACCAATTTCTCTTAAATTCATTTCTTGCTCATAATGCATCCCCATCACATGTTTTTCTCGGGGAGGAAGATTATCAATGGCAGCAATCAATTGACTTCTAAAATTCTGATCCAGCAGTGCATTCAGTGGATCCCCTTCAGAATCGACCAACAAACGATCCAAAAATGGTTCTTCATCATCTTGTTGAAAATCTTCGTAATAAATCAATTGAGCGCCGCGTGCACTTTGCAATGTCTCATGATATTCATCAAGAGACATCTCCAGTTCTCCCGCCAAGTCTAGTTCACTCGGCGCACAGCCATGACGCTGTTCCAACAAATTGACCGCAGCTTCTATCCGGCGCATTTTTTTTCGCAAGCTCCGTGGTAACCAATCGGCTTCACGTAACTCATCCAAAATAGAACCTCGTATGCGTTGCGCCGCATAACTCTCAAATTGCCGGCCATATGAACCTTCATAGCGATTGATCGCATCCAGCAAACCAATCATACCGGCTTGAATAAGATCATCAACCTGCACACTCGCCGGTAATCGGGTCATCATGTGATAAGCGATGCGTTTCACCAGTGGTGTGAATTCAGTCACAAACTGTTCTTTATCAATCGTTTTAGTTCCAGTCGCAGTATACATAATTAATTACACCGTAAAATTGGCCATACTAAGATGACTTGTTCGAATCAACCGTTGCATAAAATTATCAATTCCCCCGTTATACTTATCCGGACATGAAGAGCGAAAAATATCATGGGATAATTGCCTAAAACACATGGCAGCCGGCGAATCCGGAAATGCATCAACAACAGATTTACACAACTGAGTGGCGCTGCGTAATTTCTCATCGCTTTGGATATAACCAATAAATTCAAGTGTTACAGAAAGATATTGGCGTGCCACCTTGTATAAATTCTGGTAAATGGCAAATGATTCTGTTTCTGAATTCACTTTATTCACCAGAATGAGAAAGTGTTGTTTGGCATATTCCTGACTCAAGATCTTAATCAGCGCATAAGCACCGGTCAGCGAAGCGGCTGATCCTGAAATTACGATTATCACTTGCTCTGAAGCCAAACTTAAAGGCAGAACATGCGTAGCCCCAGACATCGCGGTATCAATCAGTACAATATCCACAGTTTCCGTCAGCTCTGAGAAACTCTTAATAAGCCAATTCTGTTCATGCGAATTTAACTTATTTAATGTATGGATACCCCGCATAGCAGATAATATGGTTATATTCTCAGGGCCTTGCAGAAGAACCTGGTTTAACTTTTTGTCCTTGTTGATCACGTGAAGTAAATCGAAGCGGGCTTGCAAACCTAAGTTGGTGCAAATACTGTTATGGCATGGATTTTCATCAATCAGTAACACACGCTGACCATTCTTAGCCAATGCTGTAGCAAGATTTACCGCAACACTGGTTTTTCCTACCCGCGTTGTTCCACCAGCAATAGTAAAAACACGTGCAGAATCAGCAGCTCGGAATGACACTAAGTTACGCAAACCGGCGGCCTGATCTTGTAAGATCATCTTAGTCATAATGGAATCCTGCAAATGACTTCTCACCCGAGCGCGAAGGCTCTACGCCATCCTTACTCGCCATAATCAATGCAAACTCCGCATCCTGCAAAGTAAACGCGGAATCTCCCGGAGACGATTTAAAAATACGATGTAACAAATAGCGGGGATCAGCTGCATGAATATCTTCCGGAACCTTTTGTCCGTTCGCCACATAATGCAGCATTAATTTTCTACGAATAACCGCATCCAGCGCCACACCAAGGCTTGCTGCTTCATCGACCTTAGTGATAATGCAGCCATAAATACCGTTCTTCTGATAAGCGGAAATCACTTCATCCAGCGTTTTTCCATTGGATGCAGCACTCAACACAAGCATACGTTTTACATCTGCACCACAGTTACTCAGCATCGCAATCTGTTGTGCCACCATGTGATCACGCTGACTCATGCCCACGGTATCAATCAACACCATGTGCTTGTTTTTCAGCTCTGACAGCGTAAGCTGCAAGTCTTCCATATCTTTGATAGTGCGAACTGGAACACCTAATAATTGTCCGTAAATCCTGAGTTGCTCATGGCCGCCGATACGATAGCTATCGGTAGTCAGCAATGCCACCTTGTCGGCACCATGCCTGATGACACATCGCGCTGCCAGCTTCGCAGTGGTCGTGGTTTTTCCAACACCCGTAGGGCCAATCAATGCATAGACGCCGCCTTTCTCCACCATCTCATCGCTGACAACCGTGTGCAGATTAAAAGCCAAAGCAGACATCGCTTGTTTCAAACTCTGTTCATAATCAAAGTCCGCTGTTAATTTATCAACAAGACGGCGCGATAACGAGGGGCTAAAACCAGCATCCAGCATAGCGCGTAATATTTTCACTTTTTCCGGTCTGCGTTGTGTGAAGTTTCCCCATGCAACCGTGGCCAATTGGTCTTCCAGCGTGCTTTTCATGGCATGTATTTCTGCAATGATGTCATGCGCTAATGACGCAGACATGACACCATGAGATGTTTTCTGAGTTTCTACAGGCTCATTGGCTAAAGACAACAGCTTTGAATATGATTCTGCCGCAACTGGTTCTTTAGTATGCTCATAATGAGGAAGGCCGGGTGCCGCTGGCGGTGTCTCCACAAGATTGGATATATCGGAGTCGGCCAGTGCCATGATTTCCACACCGTCTTTCGTTTTTCTATTTGACAGGATCACCGCATCAACACCGAGATCTTCTTTAACCTGACGCAGTGCCTCTTTTGATGTGGAAGCAATATACCTTTTTACTTTCATTTGTTACCCCCAATAACGGAAGTGATTTTGATTTTTCTTGAATCTGGAATTTCTGAATGGGAAAGCACCCTTAACTGTGGCAATGCACGCCGTAAAAACTTTGCCAGCAAGAAACGAATGACGCCTGGCACCAACAAAACGATCGGCAAGCCTAGTTTCTCTTGATGCTGCGCCGCGTTACGAGCTTCTTTTAGCAAAGTATCCGCAAGTCCGGGTTCTATACCAACTCCTCCCTGTGCGCCTCCCGTTTGCATGACTTGGATGAGTATATTTTCCAGCTCATGATGCAAGCTCATCACCTGTAACTCTGTACCCGCAGGAAAGTATTGCTCTACGATTGCGCGACCTAAGGCATTCCTGACTATGGCGGTTAATTCGGTGGCATCCTGTATTTGTAGCGCATGTTCAGTCAACACATCGATGATGGTGCGCATATCACGAATATGCACACTCTCTTCCAGTAAGTTATGCAACACTTTCTGTACCGCAGACAATGGCAATAACTTGGGAATCAGATCTTCAATCAGTTTTGGCGTTTGCGTACTCAAATGATCCAGGAGTTTTTGCAGCTCTTGTCGACCTAACAACTCGGCAGCATGTGAATGAATCAAATGGTTAATATGCGTGGTAACCACGGTACTGGCATCCACAACGGTGTAGCCGTTTGTCTGTGCTTGTTCCCGCAGCGCAGCCTCAATCCATACGGCCGGAAGTCCAAATGCCGGATCACTGGTCACGGTGCCGGGCAACTGCATGGTCACTCGCCCTGGATTGATGGCCAGATACATCCCTGAGTAGGATTCTCCTTGACCGATGACTGAGCCTTTTAGCGTGATGCGATAAGCATTGGGGCGTAATTCGAGATTATCCCGAATGTGTACAACTGGCGGTAAGAAACCAATTTCCTGCGCAAATTTTCTACGTATGCCATTAATTCTTTTTAACAAATCTCCCTGTTGGGCTTTATCGACCAATGGAATCAAACGATAACCAACCTCCAGCCCCAGAGTATCAATCGGCGTGACATCATCCCAGCTTGCATCCACTTTCTCGACCGTAGGAATAGGCGGAGCAACGGATTCAACCAATTGAGTGCTTGTGCCTTTTAGCTTCATGTAAGCGATTGCACCTAAGATGGCTGCAATGAGCAAAAATACAAAATTAGGCATGCCAGGAATCAGTCCCATGATGCCCATAATGCCGGCGGTGATCACTAGTACTTGCGGTTGATTAAATAATTGACTTACAACCTGTTCACCCAGATCTTCATCCGTAGTAACCCGGCTCACCACCAAACCGGCGGCTGTTGAAATAATGAGTGCAGGAATTTGTCCCACCAAGCCATCACCAATTGTCAACATCGTATAATTCTTGGCTGCTGCGCCCATTTCCATATCATGCTGCAGTACGCCGACAATCAACCCGCCGATAATGGTAATCAGCATAATCAATATGCCGGCAATGGCATCACCGCGCACAAACTTGCTGGCACCATCCATTGATCCATAAAAATCCGCTTCTTGTGAGATATTAGCTCTGCGTTTACGCGCTTCATCCTCACCGATCAAGCCAGCATTCAAGTCGGCATCAATCGCCATTTGCTTACCGGGCATGGCATCCAACGTAAAACGCGCGCTCACCTCTGCAATACGCCCGGCACCTTTTGTAATTACCACAAAATTGATAATGACCAGAATAATGAACACAATCAAACCAACCGCATAATTACCACCAACCAGAAAGTGTCCGAAAGCTTCAATCACTTTTCCGGCCGCATCCGGACCGGTATGCCCTTCCAGCAATACCACACGGGTCGAAGCAATATTGAGCGACAGTCTTAATAGCGTTGTGATCAGCAGTATGGTTGGGAAAACCGCAAAATCAAGCGGATTTCTAGTGTAAAGACTCACCATCAGCACGATAATGGACACCGCAATATTGAAGGTAAACAACAAATCCAGTACGAACGGTGGCAAAGGCAACACCATCATAGCCAGAATCATAATAATCAATATCGGACCGGCAAGTGCCCTGAAATTATTAGTATCGATTAAAGATGATAAGGTAGCTGTATTATTCATAGCGTTTGCAATTAAGCGCCTATACTGAGAAATCGGTTAATAAGTGACTCATCGCATTTGTGTTCATTAAACAGCATGTTTGGGTTGATCCAGTCCATCAGGAACCGGCACATCAGCCGGTGGCACGGGCGCATTACCACCGTATTCGTTATAACGTCTGAGTTGAAATACATACGCCAACACTTCAGCCACTGCGGTATAGAGTTTTTCAGGTATTTCACTCTCCAATTCAGCGTGGTAATACAAAGCACGCGCAAGCGGCGGCGCTTCCAGAATCGGCACACGATGCTCTTCCGCCATTTCACGGATACGTGCGGCTAGCAGATGTACGCCTTTTGCAACCACTGTAGGCGCCCGCATGGTTTCACTTTTATACTTGAGCGCCACGGCATAATGCGTCGGGTTAGTTACAATGACGTCTGCGTTAGGTATCTCAGCCATCATGCGGCGACGTGCAGCTTCACGTTGCAAACCACGAATGCGGGCTTTCACAAAAGGATCGCCTTCGTCTTCTTTATGTTCCTTGCGTATCTCTTCCTTAGTCATGCGCAGTTGCTTTGCATGCTCCCAAAGCTGAAATGGCACATCGATCACAGCAATCAATGCCATCGCGCCCACAGTCAGTAGAAAACTCATCGCCAAATATTCGCCAGTTTGACTGATTCCGGAATCCACCGGCACCGTCAATAACGCCATCACTTCTTCTTTGTTGTGCCAAATAATCAGCACTGCTACACCGCCGATCACAATGGTTTTAGCGATTGCTTTTACCAGCTCAACCAAGCTGCGCATTGAGAATATTCTGCCAAAACCTTTAATGGGATTGATACGATCGAACTTGGGCATCAGTGCTTTGGCGCTGATCATCCAACCGCTTAATAGCATGGGTGCGAAAAACGCTACGATAATTAGCAAAAGAAGTAAGGGAGCAATTGCAATTAAACCCTCCAGCGCAAGCTCATAGAAACGAATCAGCATCAAATCAGGTTGAAACGCCAACTCCCGTTCCAATTGCATGCCTACTTTCATGATTCTCAGGAGCTTATCCATCAGATCGGCACCCAAAAACACCATGCCGGCGGCAGCCACCATTAATAAGGCAAATGTCGTCAATTCTTGAGAACGTGCAACCTGCCCTTCCTCTCGCGCTTTCTCAATGCGCTTGGGCGTCGCCGGTTCTGTACGTTCTAGATCACTTTCTTCAGACATGACAAACTCCAAATTGCTTACAAATGAATTATCATGGTGGTTGCCCTGATCTGATACTAAGAACAAACAAGGAATCATCCCCTTTATTCATGCAATGTTGGAGAAAGCCGCCTACTGCAATTTCTATCAATAGATTAGGGCGTAATAATCTATTAAATGCCTTATCTTGAGCACCCCGAGAAGTCTCTAAATAACCCGCATTTATGATTTCGGATACAGTGAAGAATCAAACCTTATCGATCCCTCGCCACGTTCGAAATCACAGCTGATTAACCGTTGATTGAACGAGAATATGCAGTCTACTTTACGTTTCATCTGTTACTTCCTGGCAACAAGCCTATTAATCGCCTGTTTATTCATTATCACAACCGGATTACTGCTGCGTGGCAGCTTGCCGCAATATGATGGAGAAACGGTTTTATCCGGATTATCTTCCTCAGTATCGATCGACAGAGATACGCTCGGCAGCGTCACTTTTACCGGTCAGGATCGTCTGGATCTGGCAATGGCGATGGGCTACGTGCATGCGCAAGAGCGTTTCTTTGAAATGGACTTAATGCGCCGGCAGGCTGCCGGTGAACTGGCGAAATTATTGGGTAGCGGTTTGATCACCCATGATCGCAAAGCGCGGCAATTTCGTATGCGATCACGCGCTTCAGCAGTATTGCAGCAACTCCCGGCTGAGCAACTGCAATTACTCGATGCGTATCGGATCGGCGTCAATCAAGGCATGCAAGCACTGGCTGTACGCCCTTTTCCGTATTTGCTAACGCAAACCCAACCAGCCGCGTGGCGCAATGAAGACAGCATTCTGGTGATTTACGCGATGTTTTTTACTCTGAATGAAGCAAATATTTCTCGTGAACTGAAACTATCCAGCATGCGCGCAGCATTGCCCGATGCAGTTTATCAATTTCTGACAACACCTGCCGGCAGTTGGGATGCACCGTTGATGGATGAACCGTTTGCATTGCCGGAACTGCCATCAGCCGCTGACATTAATCTGCAAGCATTGGATGAGCACTTATTCAAAGACGATCATTTAACCGCGGAGCATTCGCCCGGAAGCAACAGTTTCGCGGTTTCCGGTGCCTTGGCGGATGGCGCTGCCTTGGTAGCTAATGACATGCATCTGACATTGCGAGTGCCCAATCTATGGTTTCGCACACGTCTCATTTATCCTTCCGCAACGTCATCCGGTCATCATGACATCAGCGGCATCAGTTTACCGGGCGTCCCTTCGATCATCATCGGATCCAACCGCCATATTGCCTGGAGCTTCACCAACAGCCACGGCGATTTCGCCGACTGGGTACGAGTAAAAATCGATGAAAAAGATAACACACGCTATTTCGGTGCAACAGGCTGGAAACCGCTTAATATCATTCAGGAAACGATCCATGTTCGCGATGCCCCGGATGAAATACTCACGATTTCTGAAACCGAATGGGGCCCCATCATGGCACAGGATCATGATGAAACCCCATTGGCGCTAGTCTGGACAGCACTGCAACCCGAAGCCATCAATCTAAAGCTGATTGAATTGGAACACACACAAACAACCGGACAAGCGGCAAGAATCGCACAACTGGCAGGCATGCCGGTACAGAATTTTATCGTCGGTGATCGCACTGGCAACATCAGTTGGACGCTCGCAGGGCGCATCCCGGCTCGATCCGGCAATTATGATCCGCAAGTCCCCGTCGACTGGACACCCCCTGATACCGGCTGGAACGGTTGGTTGGATGTCGAGCAATATCCACTGATCAACAATCCGGTTTCACAACGATTATGGTCCGCGAACTCGCGCGCCGTCTCGGGTAATCAGCTTGCACTTCTGGGCAATGGCGGCTATGACCTGGGCGCGCGAGCCACGCAAATCCGCGACAGCTTATTGGTACGCGACCAATTTACCGTTGCCGATATGCAAGCCATCCAACTGGATTATCGCGCATTGTTATTAACGCACTGGTATCAATTACTGAAAATCACATTGGAATCGACTGACGGTAACTTACCATGGGTTGCCGCGCTGAAAACTGCGTTAGATGATTGGGATGGACAAGCCTCGGCGAATTCTGTCGCCTATCGTACAGTACGCACGTATCGCTATGAAGTGATGGAAACCGTGTTAAACGGCTTTGCCGCGCAGGTACGACAACAGGATGCAACTTTTAAGCTTCCCAGACTCAGCCAGGCAGAATGGATTGTATGGCAATTACTTGAGCGCCAACCTCACCACCTGCTACCACTACCATACAAAAATTGGGAAGAACTGCTGAATCGTAGTGCACAAAATATTGCAGCACAACTACAACGAAACGGCGGAATTACTGAACGCAACTGGGGCGAATACAACGCTGCACGAATCAGGCACCCACTAAGCCAGAAACTACCCGCATGGATTGCACAATGGCTGGATATGCCGAATGATCCGTTGCCCGGTGATCACAACATGCCGCGCGTCCAATCCCCTGATTTTGGCGCTTCACAGCGCTCAGCCGTAGCACCTGGCCAAGAAGAACAAGGTTATCTGGACATGCCGGGTGGACAAAGTGGACATCCGCTATCACCTTATTATGGCAGCGGTCATGCCAATTGGGTTAGCGGAAAACCGACGCCGTTTCTCCCCGGTGCACCTGAAAAGCAAATGAAGTTTATTCCCATCAGTTCGCAATCGAACTGATGACCTATGAATCCACTTGATAGATAAGAAATAGGAATCATAAAAAGGCTGTTTAGCTTCGCTGCAAAGCAAATCCAGAATATATTTGATTATGATTGTCCGATTTAAAACTGATAACTCCACGTAGCTGCTAATGATCCTTGACGATCCAATTGGAATCCGTTGAAATCACTCCTAACCGGTTGTATCCATTCAAAGCCGAAACGATTACCGGCAAACCGCCCGCCCGGGATGATGGCATTCAGTCCCAACCCGATATCCCAGAATTGTCCGCCATAATTTGCGGGAAAATCCATCGGGCCAATCCGCGCGTTGAACGAATCAAAGTCGCGATGTATCGCACCTTGCAAGGTATACGCACCACGCACAGAAGCGGTCAGCCACTGTGTCAAGTCATAACCGCCCCAGGTGGTCGCTTGAAACATATCGCCCAAGCGATAACCGGATTTGTTTTTTTCTTCCAGGCGTTTGACGCCACTCAGTTGCGCACCCCAGGACCAGCGGCTTTTTTCACCGGCATACGTCAGGCTGGGCATAAAATCCCAGGTACCGCTACCCAATTGCATGCCGAAATGGATCAATCCGCCGTCAATCTTGGCCATGCGACGTAACTCGATATCCACCTTTCCGGTCGGCGCACTGAGTCCAAGATTCATATGGACACGATGACCTGGAATATTAATCAGCTTCACTAACGATGAAAAATAAGTATCCCCAACCGCACCGGTTTCATGACCTGCCGCGCCGGTATGTTCGTGCACACCCGGTACGGGGGGCGGGGCTCCGGACAGTCTGCGCAGATTCATATCCATGTCCATGAATGTGGGCATCAGCATCACGTTCCACCATTTGGTGGGTGCATACATAATGTCGAGCATATGCATGCGCATATTCATAAAAGTCGGCGTAAACCGACACGGCACTGCATCGCTACAACCCTGATCGACGATGATCTGGTCAGCTATACTATGGGCACCATGCATCATATTTCCACCGGTCCAGTTATACATAAATCGGTATCCCGCCATGAAATCCCCCGGTTTATCGAGCATATGACCAAACATGATACCTGCGGGGGGAATTTTGTGATGGTGATGCGAGGAAGTATGCACATGGGATCCGGAAGATCCGCTGGAACCTCCCATCGGCAGAGAAGTAGTCGGCTCAATATCAAACTTTATTGCGGCATTCGCCACATAGTAATCAAAATCGGCAAAACTGTTATTGCCGCTGCCGATCTGCATCGAGCTGGCGCGGGTGTAGTATTCAAAACCGGCTTCCAGCGCAACGCCTTTGCCAAGCATTTTACTCAATACCACGCCACCGCTTAATGCGCCAAAACCCGCCAGACGATGATCACTGGAAAAATTCTCGGGTAATTTCCCGGCATCATAAGTAACGAATTTGGGTTGCACGGTTTGAGACAAGGCATCGTCAATTCGATTGCCGTTCTGGTCTACATAATTAAAAAAACCGTCTCGAAAATATTGCTCATTAGGATTCTTGGGATTGAAAAAGATTTCTCGTCCTAGATTATCAACTGCTTGTTTTTGAAAAACTTGTTGTGAGAATAAATAAGGCCGATAAAAACTGGCAGCATCTTGCGAGTAATAGCGAATACGCGGTGTCAATGTCCATCCGTTACCAAGCGGCTGTACCCAATTTGCATCAAAGGTATGGGTATTGATGCCCCAATCGTCTACCGACAACCGGTAACCAAGATGCAATGCCGCATTAAACGGGCTGATATATTGAATATATTTTGTGTTTAAGGCCACCTGATTACGAATATCCGGGCGCTGCTCAATCAGTGCGCGTACCTTCCCAGTAACTAAGCCTGATTGCCCATTGTTCAATTCAGCCGGATCAATAAAAATAACCGACATCGTTTTATAAGGATTCTCCTGAAAACCATTGCTATGGGTATAACCGATATTGACATCCAGCAATGCATTCTTGGTCAACACCTGCGACACACCGACATTCGTCACCCAATCCTGCCGATTACCTTGCAGGATCTCAGAACCACCACGATTTACAATTTGTGACGCATAGGCAGTCTTCGTAATATAAGGGGATGAATCATGATCCAGGATTGCGCCGATTTCACTATGCGTATACCCGCCATTAAATTTAACGCTGGTCAATTTTTGGTTAAAATCAAGACGCCCACCGATACTGCCAAAACTTGACTTATAGTCACGCTCTCGTGAAAAACCACCTGCCACATTGATGGCCACTTCATTCCATTCATGACTTAAACCGAAAGTGGCTTGGCGACGTGTTTCCGGCGAGGCTGACGACATGACCATCACGGATCGGGGATCGACGACTCCCGATGATTGTTTCGTGATGGGATCTCGTCCAATCGGATTTAAATCACGGTCTAATAACACATTGCTCTGTAGAAGCGGAGATGCGCCAACCACCACCCCATTATTGAAATATGCACGATTACCGCCATCGGTAGCCAATGGTGTTGTTGTTACGGGTGTCGCGCCCGACCAGGTATCCTGTGTATAACCAAAAGTAAATTTGGTGCGATCAGTCAGAGAGAAAATACCACTGCCATGCAAAACGTCGGCACTGATGGGTTTTAGGCTGGGAACGCCATACAGATTACGCTCGCCTTCCTGGTAGCGGCTATATTGAAAATTAATCCGGTCTTTTCCGATAGCATGTCCAGGTGTGATTAACAAACCAGGCAATACCAATGCGGCAGAAGTAAGTGCGTGAAGCGTATTCCGTGATTTTACAGGTGGTGCTTCCAAAGTACCCGATTGATGGCTGCTGCCCTGACGCAAGGGCATACTATTTCGTTGCAAATTTTATTCACCTGAAAAAATCTTAACGGGGATTCGCTTAATAACAACCACATCCACCGCCACCCGAAGAGGATTTATGGCTTGGCGCTGCTTCGCGACTGCTGTAGTTATGCGATTGTAATTCACTTTGCAGAGGATGTGGATCCAGTTCCATCTCAGGTTTCGCAAGAATGCCACGTTCCCATGGTGCGATATTGACACAACCGGTTCCCCCAATACCCATTGCGAGTATGGATCCGAGAATCGTTGCATAATAGCGAATTTTTCTCATGAAGTAATACAAATATAAAAAATCCCTCTATTTCTCAGGTTCCATCACCAATTGCGTAATCAATTCACGCAATTTCTCAGATTCATCCGGGCGGAACCCTTGATGAATATGACGAATGTTCCCTTTCCGATCAATCAAATAGGAAGTTGGCATTGCCATTACCTCAAGACCTTTGGCGCATTGCTTACTTGGATCCGCAACAATCGAAAAATCGACTGGATTTTTAGCAAGAAAATCCTCAGCGTCTGCAATTTTCTCATCCAGATTGATACCAATTACGTGCAGACCTTTATCTTTCAATTCATGATCCAGTTGATTTAGAAAAGGAAAAGACTTGACGCAGGGAGGACACCAGGATGCCCAGAAATCCATGTAGACAACTTTTCCCTTAAATTCTTGTAAATCATGCGCAGGCTTGCCATCTAATGTCGTTAATGCACAAGCAGACGATACCTGTTCCAAATGCTCCGCGAATGAAGTTTTCACCAACAAAACCAGCATCGCAAACACAAAACATAGTAATTTTATTTTCTTCATTTGGGCATTACCTCGATTAATTGGGTTAATAGCCAATAAATCAATCCACTCACTTAAACTGTTGAACAGTAATATCTGTTCCAGTATGTACGTTATTCGCTGTCATACAGTGATAACTGACCAAGAACGATCGCGCACCCGCACCGGTTTTGTTTACCAGCAATAAATATACGCCATTTCCGCCTTGCACACTGACTTCAGGACTGGAATTCGTATCTCCTGAAACGAAATCGGTCGTGCTGATTGCACTATTGCCTTTGATGATTTGCAAATTAACCAACAGATTAGCTTGTGGTGGCGAAGTATCTCGGACACTGGCTACCAGATGATCCGCAGAACCATTGCCATCGTCAAAACAAGTTACTAAGGCATATCCGGTAAAGCTCGCGACATTACCATCGGGATCCATGGTAGCACCCGCATCATGCGCGCTACTTAATCCAGTATAGCCAGCTGCGACCATAATGAAAATCACTTGCAAATACTTTTGTACTTTGATTTTCCACATTTTATCAATCCTCTATCACTGTTAGGTGTTCATATTGGCGCAAACAGTTTTTGTAGTTTCTTAAAAAAACCTCGCTCTAAATAAGGAAGGAGGAAAGAGCGAGGGTCTTACAACATTAATTAGCGTTAAATACGCTGGCAATTACTGTGGCCAAACTTGATTACCATCTAAAATGATCGGCATATCACGATTAATTTGCGCGGCTGAAGGTTTTACTTCAACTACCTGACCTACTCCTCCACACGAATCCGGCAAAGCACTGGTGCGAGTAATGGTCAATGATGCTGCACCATCTTCCCCGACACGATCATAAGGCGTACCCAATCCTGAGAGCGTCCACCGATTAATTGTTTCATCGCTAAATCCGGAAATGGGCGTGATTGCACAAATATCGACAATCGATACATGGAATTTCACACTGGCGGCACAGGATTCTGGTTCAATAATCGCTGCACTGGTTCTGAATGGAATAAAACCAGTCATGTCATGCGGCAATGAATCACCACCACCGGCCCAGAAACCCGAGACATTCCCATTGGCATCCACTTTCTCACCTTGAAAGGTAAAAACAGCTTTGCTATAAACCTTTTGATTCAGATTTCCCCAATTTTGCACAAAATCGACCAATACACCCGTATGCGGTTGACCATCCACTGTAATCGTCGAATCCTCGCCATCCGGAAACACCACGCTGGTACCTATCACATTGCGCTCGCCACAACCATGGCCAACTACAACGTTATTAGATACTCTGACACCCTCAGTGATTGTCGGTGTTTCCATCACAGTATGGGCAAATGCATTATGTCCGATCACTGTTGCTGCCACGGCAATTATCGAAGCGGTAGCAATTTTAAATTTACGATTTGTATACATATTCTTATCTTCCAGTTTATTTATTAAAGTTTTCTGCACAGATTGACCGATTCAAATTTTTAATCAGAATAGCCTGAACTGAACACTCTTTTGTCAATCTAGCCGCACTTTGATTATCTGATTCCGAAATAGAAATATCAATGCGACAAATTGTCGCACCCGGCTGTTATGCCGATTATGAGGCAACAAAATAAGAAGGATCTTGAAGAAATCAGAGAGTATCTCCCGGTGCTTTCTTTCAAAAGCATCGGGAAATTGATATTGCTCAAACCTATTGTTGCTGTCTAGACGTAATACTTGTGCCAGTATGTACGTTACCTGCGGTTTTACAGTGAAAAATCACATCGTAACTGTCGGTTCCCGTCGTCGTATGCATCACAAATAAGCTATAGGTACCGGCACCTTGAGTCACCTTAACCAAAGGACTATAAGTCGTATTGTTATCTGTCGTATCTGTGCTGGATTGCGCGCACTTATTCGTCGTGCAGCTGGTTCCTTTATAGATTAAAACACTGGCTTTGGGTGTATTGGCCGTTATATCTTTCACTTGTGCTTCGAGATACGAAGGTGCACCATTACCGTCATCGAAACAAGTGACTTGATAAAAATCTACAGCAGCCGCCAATCCCGTGGTGAGACCACCACTCTGGTTATCTGCTAAAGCCGTACCCACCTGACTCATCATCAGTCCGCCAAACACGGTAATCAATGCACTTTTCAAAATTGAGCGTTCCATACTATATTCCTTCCAATCATTAATCTATCAATGTGTTACCGGATAATATCGCAATGCCATCGCACTAATGCTTACCGGTGTTGGGCAAAGACTCGAGCTTCATGGCAGCCAGCTCTCTGATGGCTTCTTCCTCATCATCCTTCGCTTGCTCAAGTAAAAAGATACTTCTTTCATCGGTGCCAAGACTGTCCACTGCCATCATGCGCACAGAAAGCTCGCTATCGTGCAGCGCCTGTTCAAGTACACTCAGTACATCCGTACATTCTTGTTGTGCGATGGCATAGACCGCCTGTGCTCGCACATTCGAATCCTTATCCAGAATGGCTTTCTGCAATATTTTTTGCACTACGCCGGCATCAATGGGCGCTTTGACACCCAGTTGCGACAACGCGCTGATGCGTTGTTCAGGATTATTCGACGACGCTAAATTCATTATTTTTTCTGTTAACTCCGGATCCGATGCCCGTTGCATGTCGCCATCATCCGCAGCACAGCTGATTTGGAGTGATTCCAGGCTATTAAAAACAGCTTTGGTGGTATCGGCGCTGTTGGTCAAACTGTCTGCCAAAACAGTATTCATCGACCCCATGACAAAAAGCAAAGAAATAAAGAACAGCACGAGTAAGTCGCGCTTTTGGTTTTGAAATTTCAACAACATTATTCCTCCCAAATTAAAGATAGAAGACGGGGGAGCTCCCATTCCGCCCATCCTCTATTAGAAACCACTACTACATTATTATTCTTATGGTTTCGGCCAAACTTGCTTACCGTTATGAACGATAGGCATATCGCGGTTTAATTGCGCAGCGGACGGAATCAATTCAACAGCAAGACCTGCGCCACAGGCTGCATCCAGCGGATTATTCACCACATCGCGATTCACCGTCAGAGTGGCAGGAGAATTATAACCATGCAGTCCTGGGCCATCATAGTCTGATCCCACAGCCGGTGTCCAAAGGTTGAGTATGCCTTCGGCAAAGCCGGCAACATTGGTAATCTTGCAAATATCCGCAATACTAACAGTAACTTTTACGCTCACAGCACATGAAGTGGGTTCAATCGCTAGTGCGCCAGCCCTAAACGGCAGATATGTCGCGTAATGGTCAGGCATTTTTCCAGCTTTTACATAAAATCCAACGGTATTACCATTGGCATCGAATTTCTCGTCCTCAGATTTAAAAACACTAGGATTCATTATCTTCTGGTACAAATTTCCATAGTTGGAAACATACGCATCAATCGTATCGGCAGTTTGTGTTCCATTGACTTTTACAATGGAATCAACACCATCCGGGAATACGATTGAACTGGCGATCACGTTCGTTCCTTCGCCACAACCATGCCCAATAACTACGTTATTGGTCACTCTTAGATTCTCAGCGACCGTTGGTATTTCCAAACGGGTGTGTGAAAACGCACTTTGCGAAGCACCCAGTAGCAAAACAGCTGCTAGTGCGGAATGCACGGGAAATCCGAATTGTTTGAATTGTTTCATGTGAATATTGCCCTTTTAATTGATCATATTATTTTTTTACAACAACTTGTATTGTGCTTTTCAAGGAGATTATTTTGAAAGCAACCGAGAATCATCCTTTTCTCATATTCTTGCCGAGAGTTACTATCGATTCAGAATATTCACTTAAGAAAAAAATTTTTCAGAGCGAATCATATTTTTCGATTCACTAAAAAACAATGCGACAAAATGTCGCAGGCTTTTATTTGCACATCACATACCAACGCGACTATCACGTAACCCATTATATAATAGTCATTTATCTATTATCCCTTGAAGCGCCATCTTCCCGTTTCCATCAGCACTGCGACAATTTGCCACATTACCAGTATCGTTCTTCTTACTTACAATCCCGAAAAATTAATCAATGTGCGTAAAAAGAATTAATGTTCTGTAAAGATTAAATACTCCTTCCCCGATCCTTCTCGATAAAACATCTGATGAAAATAAGTGCAATACAATACTTTTATGAAAAAAATAGCTTATAGAAACGATAGATCCAAAGTAAATATATTTTTAATTTTCTTAGTCTTAGTATATGGACTTGGTGTCAATAGCTTTGCTCAGGATGACCTGATCGCTGCTTCCAAGAATGATAGCTGTCAGGTATTAGTAGCCGATCGCGTGTTCGACGGTTTCAATTTGCTTAATAATGCGGCGGTCTTGTTTACAGGTAATAAAATCGTTCAGGTCGGCGATCAGGACCAATTGAGCGACATATGCCACCGTACGATCGACTTGGGTGATGCGACTATTCTGCCCGGATTTATTGAATCGCACTCGCACTTGGCCATTCAAAATATTCCGCATGACAAGGTATTGCAACATGGCATAACAACCGCCAGAGATACTGGTGGCCCGCTGCAAAAACCAACGGGCGGCAACGGGACATTGCGTGTATTAAGTGCCGGGCCTATCATTCAAGCCGTCGACGGTTATCCATTGAATATTTTCGGTCATAGTGAGAATAGTCATCATAGTAAATACGATGCCGTTGGTATTGCAGTCTCAACCATTGAAGAAGCGGAAACAGCCGTTAAAGATCTTGTTGCAGGGGGATCGACGATTATCAAAATTGCGCTGGAACCAGGCGGAGAAGCCGGTGCGCCATGGATGTCCAGTCACGGTCATGGCGAGCCTCACAAAACGCCCTGGCCGTTACTTCCTCTCGATATTGTCAAGGCGATCGTTGCCAAAGCGCATTCTCTGAACAGGAAAGTGACTGCGCATGTCGGTGAAAATAGGGGAGTTGAACTGGCATTGGATGGCGGCGTGGATGAATGGGCACATATCCCTTGCACAGAAATCCGTGAAGACTTGTTGCATCGCGCAGTCGCTCAAAACGTGACCTTTGTGACCACTATCGACACGTTGTCCGCTTGTGCAGGCGTACATGCAAATATGCATAAGCTTGCGCATATCATCGCTCATGCGACAGAAACAGAATCGAAATTCATATATGGTTCTGAAATCAGCCATGACAATGTACCCTGGGGAATCAATGGCGAAGAGATGACCTTAATGTTGCATTTAACCAGCGGAGAAACTATCGACTTTATGGATGTACTCAATGTATTTAAAGCAGTAACCTCCGAGGCGGGAAAAAACTTGGGTAAACCGCTGCTGGGAACATTATTGCAAGATGCGCCGGCTGACATTATTGCAGTGCGCGGCAATCCGTTTCTAAGATTTAAACTATTGGAATATCCTGACCTGGTTATTTCAGGCGGTCACATTATTGTGAATGATTTTAAGAAAAATAAAAGAAACCATTAAAGGTCAAGTATGAATCAATCTTCTTCAAAATTCCTGGGAAAAGCTTGGCTGTATTGCACCGTATTTCTGACCGGTGCAGCGGTGATGGTCATAGAACTGCTGGGGACACGCCTGATTGCCCCCTTTTATGGCGCCAGTCTTTATGTCTGGACTTCTCTGATCTCTGTCACATTGATCGCTTTGGCTTTAGGTTACTATCTGGGCGGAATCTGGGCAGATCGGGCGCGATCGGGACTATCATTCATCATTGCGCTGGCCGGATTATTAACCCTCATCATTCCCTGGCTAACCGGGCCGGTACTACTCGCGACCGATCCTTTAGGGTTACGCTTGGGCAGCTTTGTGAGCACACTGATACTGTTCTCACCCAGCTTGATCATGTTGGGAATGATCGGGCCTTTTGCGGTTAAATTATCCACCTCCGCGTTGACCAACGTCGGTGCCAGCACCGGTTCCATCTATGCCGTCAGCACGGTTGGCAGCGTGATCGGAACATTATTTCTTGGTTTTTATTTATTTCCGCTGATCGGCTCGCGTGAAATTTTCATTGGTTTAGGTATTGCACTGCTTTTATTGGCGCTGATCGTTGCTGTGATTGAGCGTAAGTATCTCAAGTCCGCGATGGTGGTGGCACCAACCGTCTTATTGGTGGTTATCAGTATTGGCTTATATCCGCAGATCGCTAATTCAGGCAAAGCCGAATCTAGTGATGCGTTTCACACTCGGTTTGAACGCGAAAGCCTGTACGGCTGGGTTCGGGTAATCGACAAACCCAAAGAAAATATTCGCTTACTGACGGTTGATGCTTCCACCATTGGCGCAGCCAGCATCAGTCATGGCGAGAATCTTTTAACCTATCAAAAAATTGTAACGCGCATTCCCGCGTTAGTCCCTAATATGAAAAGCGCCCTATTGATCGGCCAAGGCGCCGGACATATGGCGATAGCGCTGAAAGATTATGGAATCGTGACAGATACGCTGGAAATAGATCCAGCAGTGGCTGAAGCAGCAAGCAAATACTTTGGTTTTACACCCACGGGTCGAACCATCATCGGAGATGCGCGCTATGAAATTCGTCAGCTTAAGGGTCCTTATGACTTGATCATCCTGGATGTCTTTACAGGTGGCTCGGAACCAACACATTTACTGACAGTTGAAGCCATGGCGCAATTACATGCGTTACTTGCAGATCATGGCATATTGGCGCTGAATTTCGTTTCATTTCTGGAAAATGGCCAGAATGCGGCATTGGCCTCCGTGGCAAAAACACTGGCTCAGGTTTTTCCTCATCAGCAGGTATTTATTTCCGATCCGGGAGCAGATTTCAATGATTTCATTTTTCTTGCCACGAATCATGCGCTCAATATGGAAGATGAGTCACTGTCAAGTACACATCGCGTCTGGTTGAAACAGCGACACCTGCAGATTGATTCATCCCAAGGCGTGATTCTGACCGACAATCTCAGTTCGCTTGAACGCTTACAAATACGTAAATCGGAATACTATCGGCGCATGGTTGTTGACTCAATCGGCACCAGCCACTTCATCCGTTAACGGATGAAATGCGCCACTCCTGTCTTCCTGAAACCTATGGATTAATTAATCCGGATTTTTCGGAGTGCATCCGCAATTTCACGGCTTAATCTCTCTACAGCCTGACTCTTAGCTGACACCAGAGATTCATAATCGCGCGACTTAACAGCTTCTCGTATAACCGATTTTCTGGTTACTACACGTTCTTTATTTTCTTGAGCAATGATCATCCAGTCCACATCAAGAACGATTTGCCCGTCCAGATCCCCATCGAATTGTTTGATATCAATAGCAACTCGGTAATCGATAGTAAACGGTACCTTTTGTCGCGGCAGAAAAATACGCTGAGTATCCAGCAGGATCGACAGGTTTTCGCTAAGCACCCGTAAAAGATCGGCTTCCAGCGACCCACCCCAGCGTCTAAATTCATGGATAGTTAATGTATGCGCCGTAGGCCGGGTAACGATTTGCGGGCGATCCAGATAGGATGGAAACGAAACAAGATTCACCAAAATAGTGGCATCATCGCTATGGTAAGCAGCTTGAGGTGTTGACTCTACTGCCTGCATGGCACTTAACGTATAAAAGGTATAAGTAGGCGTCGTTGCGCATCCGGCTAGCCATATCGCTACCAAGGCAGCTAGACAACGAAATATGTGCGATATCGCTATCATTGGTTTTCTCGTTTACCGTGAATCAGCGCTTCAGGATGTCGTTCCAGATAATCGGCCATGATACGAATGGATCGGGCGGCTTTTGACAATTCATCGAATACATCTTGCAGATCGCGTTGTGTGGATGAGTCGCTTTGAATTGTTTGCTCCACAGTAGAAAGTGTCTTCTGGGTTTGATCCAAAGTTGCCGTGATCGCCGGCGTCACGGAAGTATTCAGCGCATGGAGCAATTGCTCCAACTTCTGCATGGTCGACGTCAAAGTAAAAATTGTTTCTTGAAACTGATTGCCGATTTTCTCCAACGGAAGCTTTCTCAGTTTTTTGATCAAGCTGGTAAGCGTGGTGCTGATTTCCTCAAAAGGTGTCGGCGTGGTGGGAAACACAGGTGGTGTCTTTTGCCAATTGATGCTTACCGCGGGCACATCAGGAATAAAATCCAGATCGACAAATAACTGGCCTGTCATGTAATTCCCGGTTTTCAACTGGGCACGCATGCCCCGTTTGACGAAATCATTCATAATTGTTTTGTGATGACTGCGTATAAACTCCATCTGGCTCGGAACGCCTTTGAATACCATGCTCTCAGGTATGAATCCTATTGTCACTGGAATCATGATGTCGTTTGACACCGCATTGAATTCCATGCTGATATCAGTCACTTCACCGACCTTAATGCCTCTAAATTCTACCGGTGCACCTAAACTTAGGCCACGCACCGAACCGGAAAAATGCAATACATATTCAATCTGAAGCGCGTGACTCTCCTTCAAACTGGCTTCACGAGTTTTGAACAGCGCAAACTCATAGTCCTTGACAACAGGCTCTGCCTCACCCAGCTTCTTTGGCGTTTCAAAAGCGATGCCACCCATCATGACAGTGACCAATGATTCAGTGCTGACATGAACGCCATTGGCGTCTAAAGACATTTCCAGGCCGCTCGCATTCCAAAAACGGGTACTGGAATTGACCTGTCTGTCATGGGGCGAATGGATAAACAAATCCATCTCCACCGATTGATCATCCGCAGCGAAGCGATAACTGATCACTTGACCCACTTTGATCATACGGTAATATACCGGCGACCCGACATCCAGAGAACCCAGGTTATCGGCACGCAACAGAAAATGACTGCCCGGCGCGTTATCCGTCAATGCCGGCGGAGTTTCCAGTCCGACGAAATGCCTCGCCTCATCGCCTTCTCTTCCGGGATCGATGCCGATATAGGCGCCAGACAACAGCGTGCTCAGCCCGGAAACCTCGCCTGCCGCAATGCGTGCGCGTACCACCCAAAACCGTGTACCTTCGGTCAAATAATGTTTGGCGTTTCTCACCAATTCAGCGGTGACAATAACCTGCGACAGATCGTCGCTCAATTCGATTGACTGGATCTGACCAATCTCGACGTTTTTGTATTTGATTTTAGTTTTACCCGCTTCCAACCCTTCTGCGGTTTTGAAGCTGATCGTAATGGTGGGACCGGTTTCCGACCACGCTTTATAAGCCAGCCATGCACCGACAAGCAATGCCACCAACGGAATCAACCAGACTATTGATATTCCGCTGCGAGTTTCCACTCTCGCTGCCGGCAAATCATTAATCTGTTTCTCGTTTAAACTTTGTTCATTCATCACTGTTCTCTGCGTTATCCCAGATCAGCCTGGGATCGAATGACATGGCCGCCAACATCGTGAGTACGACAACCGCTCCAAAGGCGATCGCGCCGCTGCCCGCATCGATATCAGCCAATCCATGAATTTTGACCAAAGCCACCATCAATGTCACGACATAAATATCGACCATGGACCATCGTCCCATGATTTCGGCCAAACGGTAGAGCCACGCGCGTTGCCTCGGATGCCACGAAGAATGCAGTTGCACGGAAACCGCCAGATAACTGAGAATAATCAATTTCAGTGCAGGTACAAAAACACTGGCTATAAATATGATCAAGGCCAGTAGCCATGAACCTGTGACCAGCAGATAGTTTACGCCGCTTAAAATCGTATTCGACTGAATCGATCCCAAGCTGGTAGTTGTCATAATTGGTAATACATTTGCCGGAATGTACAAAATGTAGGCGGCAAGCAAATAAGCCCAAGTCCTTGACAAACTATCGGGTTTGCGTGCGTGCAAGGACGCGCCGCAACGATGACAATGAACATTCGCCTGAGTCGCTTTATGCAACAAACCGCAGCTGTGGCAGTTTATCAAACCGGCGGCAGCAGCGGTAATCCAAGCATTAGTTGAATCGTTCATTGATGAACCTCCAGCTTTTCCCATACCAGATCCGGGTCTAGACTGGATGTGGTCGCCGCCAGTACAAAGATCAAAATGCCGAAGGACCACAGGGCAACGCCAGGAATAATCGTCGCCATGGCAGCCAACTTGACCACGGAAACCAGGATACCGAGCATGAAGACTTCCATCATGCTCCAGGGTCTAAGCGCTGACGCAAAGCGAAAAACTTCAGCCGTATGGGGCGCAATGCGGTTGAACTTTAATGGCAGAAATACATAGAGCAACGTGGCGAGTAGGGTAAACGGCGCAAGGATGGTAGTAATGAATACGAGACCCGCAAGCAGATGCATGTCCTGATCGAGTAGCTCCCAGACCCCAGAAATCAAAATGGTTTCTGTATCCTGCCTTTCGAATTGAAAACCAATAATCGGGAAGACATTGGAGATCACAAATAAAATCAAACCGGTAATCGTATATGCCAGGGTCAAATCCAGACTGTGTCGCTTATGTTTAAGCAAAATAGCAGCACAGCGAGGACATTTCGCCACACCTTCCTCGAACGAATGGTCCACACGCAACAGCAAATCGCATTCATGACAGGCCATGAATGAAACAAAACCAGTCATCCGTATCTCCCCTTCTAAACTTGCTAAGTTACCACGTAAAACAAGTACGCAAATCTGAATACTATCGAGAGATAGTTGTAGATCCGATCGATACTCGCCATTTTACCCGTTTACAGGTTGTTCAAAAACTATCTGTGTTGTCTCGAATACATTTCTCAACGACACAGTAGTTGAATCGCTAATCGCCGGCACCGCCTTGCAACATCTCCGCTGCATGCTGACGTGTTGTTTCGGTAATATTGATACCACCCAGCATGCGTGCGATTTCTTCAATTCGCTCATGTTGATCCAATACGGTGATTTTGCTCAGAACCGATTGACTCTCCCTTCCATTCGTTGATTTAACAACTTGCCATTGTTGATCGCCGGTTGCAGCGACTTGCGGCAAATGCGTAATGCACAATACTTGACGTTCTTTTCCCAGTTGCTTCAATAAATTACCGACGATCTCGGCAACCTGTCCACCAATTCCGACATCGACTTCATCAAAAATGAGTGTTGGCACCACACCCACTTTACTGGTAATGACCTGGATAGCCAGACTGATACGTGACAATTCACCGCCAGAGGTTACCTTGTTCAGAGGGCGTAGTGGTAACCCCTGATGGGCTGCAACTTGAAATTCGATATGTTCCAAACCATTGGCATTGCCTTGCTGCATAGGTATCAATGCCACCGAAAATTCACTACCAGCCATCGCAATGGTTTGCATCGCAGCACTCACCTGATGAGAGAATGCTTTGCTGCTTTTTTGACGCACGCTGCTCAATGCTTGGGCTTGTTTGAGATATTCAGCCTGTGCGGCCGCTTCGAGGGTTTGTAAATGACTGATATTTGAATCCGAACCGAGTGCTTCCAATTGCTGCGCAATGGTATTGCGCAATGGCGGCAACTCTTCCGGCGTCACACGAAATTTTCTCGCCGTCGCATGGATTGCCGATAACCGTTGTTCGGTATCCTGCAGTGCTTGCGGATCCAGATCCAAGTTCTGGCGGTAATGCTTCAGTTCATAAATACCTTCCTGCAGTTGGATGTGCGCTGAATCCAGCAAATCGGTAATGGGCTTCAGCTGATTGTCATGTTCGAGCAGGCTGCACAATTGGTTATTGACCGCATTAAGTTGTGTCAGTACGGACAATTCGCTCTCAGATAATGCTTCAATCCCGGTTTCAGCCGCCGCCAATAGGGCGGCCACATGCGCTAACCGATTATGATCGGTCTGTAGTGTTTGCCATTCTTCCAGTGTAACATCGAGTGTGATTAATTCTTGCAGTTGCCATTCAAGCTGATTTCGCTTGTCGCGTGACTCAGCCGCACGTTGCTCCAAGGCGATTCTTTGTTGATGATGATCTTGCCAGTCACGATACACCGCCCTTACCGCGTGCACTAAATCACCGCAATCGGAGAAAGCATCCAGTAATTCGCGCTGTGCGTCTTTCTGCAGCAGGGATTGATGCGCATGCTGACTGTGAATCACTACCAAGTGGTCACCTGCTGCACGTAATTGTTGCAATGTAACCGCATGTCCATTGATATAACTGCGCGAGCGACCATTGTTTTCAATAATACGACGCATCAAACAAATATCAGGATCACCCTGCAAATCATTTTCGTACAACCACTGCGATAACGCCGGTGAATTGCCAATATCAAATGTCACGTTGATTTCAGCACGCTCGCAATCAAGTTTTATCTGACTGACATCGCCGCGTTCCCCCAAAGCAAGCGTCAGCGCGTCGATCAGAATGGACTTACCCGCTCCGGTTTCTCCGGTCAGTACCGTAAAACCAGGTATAACATCCAATTCAATCTGATCAACGATGACAAAGTTTCTAATACTTAAATGTTTTAACATGACAATACATTCTGCAGATACATCAGGGAAGCTCACTCCACCCCAATTTTTCTCTCAACATCCGATAATAACTGTGGTTTATTGAATGTAACAATCGCACTGTTTTCGGGAAGCGCCGCACAGCAATATTATCCGTTTGCTCCAGATCAAAGCAGGAATGACTGTCACAGTTAATCCGCACGTTGGCAGCACTGTGCATTTGAATTTGTACACTGGCATCCGGTCCGATGACGATGGGACGATTACTGAGCGTATGCGGACAAACCGGTACCAACGCAATCAGATCCAAACCGGGATGCAGGATAGGGCCGCCTGACGATAGTGCATAAGCTGTTGATCCGGTGGGCGTGGTTACGATCAAACCATCCGAGCGAAGTGTATTTACATATTCGTTGTTGACTCTCACCTCGAACTCGATCATGCCACTGCTCATACCGCGGTACAACACCACATCATTAAATGCCAAACTACCGAAGACGCTGACATCATCACGAATGACTTCCGCATACAACAGCATACGGCGTTCAGTGGTATATTGTCCCGCCAGCATCTTATCCAGCGTCTCAAACATGGTATCCACCGATAAATCGGTGAGAAAACCAAGCCTTCCCTGGTTGATACCGATTAATGGCACGTCATAAGAAACCAGCATACGTGCGATATTCAGCATCGTACCATCACCCCCCATCACCACCGCAAGATCAGCTTGTTCACCAATTTCTTCCAGTGATAACGCCGGATATTGGTTGCTACAAACCTGAGATGCCGTCAGATGATCCAGTAAAACTTTATAGTTTTTCTTGGTCAGGTGTTCGGCAAGATTAAGAAGCGGTATCGCAATCTCTGGATTTTTATGTTTACCGATCAGCGCGATAGTTGTGAATGAAGAACTCATTACCTAAAAGTATTATCAGCTATTAATTGAGTCAAAGTTAAATAAAACACTAAAATTACCGCTTAAAAACGCACTAAGCTAACGAGTAATTTGTACAGGATGTAAAATGGTTTTATTACCTATGCCTAGTCAGAAAAAAGTATTTGCAAGAAACACATAAATTTGTAATGAATCCGAAGCTAATAAAGACGCTAATACTTAGAAAGTTTAGCATACATAAAGCAAAATCGCCGCTTACAACTCAACAATGAAATCTGCCGATTCGTGTAGAATTACCCTATGCTAAATGAACGTGCTCAAATATTATTAAAAACACTGGTAGAACGATATATTCACGAGGGTCAGCCCGTTGGTTCCCGCGCGCTTTCAAAGTTTTCCGGGTTAGATCTCAGCCCTGCAACCATCCGTAATGTCATGGCGGATCTTGAAGAAATGGGGCTGGTTGCCAGTCCACATACTTCCGCAGGAAGAATTCCGACACCGCAAGGTTATCGCCTTTTTGTCGACACCTTACTTGTAGTCAAAACATTGGACAAGGTTGAACTGAATCATCTGGAAAATCAGTTGCACCCCGATAATCCTTCGCGCTTGATCAATGTCGCATCGCAATTGTTGTCGGAACTGACTCGCTTTGCCGGCGTCGTGGTAACGCCCAAGCGCAAAGGCGCCGTATTTCGCTATATCGAATTCATGGCATTATCCGAGAAACGTATCCTGCTGATTATCGTAACTCCGGAAGGGGATGTACAAAATCGTATTATCTTTACGGACAAGACCTACAGCCCATCCGATCTGATCGAAGCCGGCAATTTTATCAATCAACACTATGCAGGCTGTACGCTGGATGAGATTCGCGGCCGTTTGGATACCGAATTAAAACAACTACGTAGTGAAATGATCAGCCTGATGAGTGCGGCCATTGAAGCCGGTGGTGATGCAGTTAAAGAAAGCAGTGAAGCCATGGTTCTGGCTGGTGAACGCAATCTTCTTCAGGTTGATGATTTGTCGGATAATCTGATCAGTCTGAAAAAATTATTTGAATTGTTTGAGCGCAAAACCAAACTATTGCAATTACTTGAACTAAGCCGGCAGGCTCATGGCGTAAAGATTTTTATTGGTGGTGAATCTGATGTTGCATCGCTGGAAGAATTCAGTGTGGTAACTGCGCCTTATGAAATTGAAGGCGAAATTGTCGGTACAGTTGGTGTCATCGGTCCAAGACGCATGGCTTATGAGCGCATTATTCCGATCGTTGATATTACCGCAAAACTTCTCTCCAACAGCTTGTCACAGCATTAATGGCTTTGAACGATACAATTTGCCACTAAAACTGTATTTGTTACCTTATAGCAACTCATCATCAGCTAGGTTAAACTCTTATATTTATGACCTCCAAATCAATCTACCAGCACGGCTCCACCAATCGAACCGGAGTGCTGCTAATCAATCTAGGAACACCTGATGCGCCGACCGCTCAGGCATTACACCCGTATCTTAAAGAATTTCTCAGTAATCCCCGGGTAATTGAAGTACCTAAGTTAATCTGGTGGCCAATCCTGTATGGTTTAATATTGCCCTTCAGACCTAAAAAATCGGCTGAGAAATATGCAAAAATCTGGATGCCGGAAGGCTCTCCCCTCAAAGTTCATACTGAGCGACAAACAAAATTGTTGCGAGAAGAATTACAAGCACAGTTGCAGAATCCGCCCATGGTGGAATATGCCATGAACATAGGCAAACCATCTGTTGCAACTGTGATGGCAAGGATGCAGGAGCAAGGTTGCGAGCGTATCCTTATTATTCCCCTTTTTCCCCAATACGCAGCCAGCAGTACCGCTGCCGCGATGGATAATGTTTTTGCGGTATTAAAACACGTGCGTAATCAACCATCCATCCGTACCGTTAAACAATATCATGATCATCCCGGTTATATCGCGGCACTGGCACAAAATGTACGCGATTACTGGGATGTACACGGCCGCCCCGACAAACTGATTATCAGTTTCCATGGTACACCGCGCGCAAGCTTGGATAAAGGAGATCCATACCACTGCGTATCTCAGAAAACCGGGCGATTACTCGCGGAAGCATTAGCCCTGAATACAAGCCAATATGCAGTTTGTTTTCAATCACGCTTTGGTAAAGCTAAATGGTTAACTCCATACACTGCGACGACTTTAGCACAATTAGGTAAAGAACAAATGCAACGTGTTGATGTTGTATGCCCCGGTTTTGTGTCCGATTGTCTGGAAACACTGGAAGAAATCGCCATGGAAGGAAAAGATACATTTCTCCAAGCCGGTGGTAAGGAATTTCATTACATTCCTTGCCTCAATGAACGTAGTGACTGGATTCAAGCTCTGGCGGATATTACTTGTACTCATCTGCAGGGATGGTCAAACATACAAGTTACAAAAGAAGCATCACAATTGTCCAGAAAACTGGCATTAGAGATGGGCGCTCAAGATTAAGTATCTAAACAAAAGGTAATAGTAATTCAGCACATTGCAACAATATTTGCATATCAAACCAAATATTACTTTGATCGACGGTTAATCTTAGCGAATTGAAAGACTGCGTAGGCAGTAAATCTGAACAAGGGGCGGCAGAACTAGTCTGCTATATCCTATTAGTGTGAATTTAGACGGATAATGATTAAGGAAATAAATTAGATTTCACTTTACTCTCTGAATCTAATTGAGCCTAATTAGATTCTATTATTAGCTTTTTCGATGGAATAATGAGAAAGAATATCAACTTCCAGAATTGTAATAAATAAATTCCTTACAAAATATCTGTTTCTTGATCGACCATACTTTAGCCATGATGACTCAATACATAAAAAATAGGCTGACGCTTATTATCTCACTAATTATTCTAATAATTGTGGGTTCAATTCAGAGTGTCAATACTATTTTGGGTGGCGATCAATCTTTGTTTGTAGTTATTGCTCAATTACTTGATTCGGGCAAAGTATTATACAAAGATTTGTTTGACTATAAGCAGCCGGGTATTTATTTATTTTATTTACTAGCAGGAAAAACACTAGGTTGGAGCGATATCAGTATTCATCTATTCGAATTAGGATATTGGATACTTTTCTCCCTTATCCTATTTTTTGCAATAAGACAGTATTCATTGTTTCGTGCCGACTATTTTAATAGCCTACTGCCCTTATTTATTGTCGGCGTATATTATTGTAATGCACATACTCTGCATTTAACTCAATTGGAAGCACTGATTAACTTCCCGTTGTTTCTTATTGTCTGGCTATTGGACAGAGCGTATAAAACAGAAAACCGGCTGTTTGTTACTTATTTGGCAATAGGCATCTTAATAGGTATTGTTTTATTAAGTAAATTGGTTTTTAGTCCCATAATTTTTTCCTTTATCCTGATTCATTTTATATTTAGCCTAAAAAGCAAAAACCTGAAATACATTATTATCAAGCAAATATTCCCATTGATCATAGGATTTGCAATACCAGTATCAATCTTTTTATCCTACGTTTTTATTCATCATATCGAAAATCTAGTTCTAGACATTTATTTTAAAATACCAACGAGTGTAATTGGTCTGGAAGACCAAATCGATCTAAATAGATTGCTTTCATCGATCAAATGGTTTATCAAAAAAATGGCTGTACTCCTATTACTTGCTGTTATTGGAGTGTTCCTTATCTCGAGAAAAGAATCTCATTTTTTTAGCTTAATCTTAGCGTGGGGTGTTATAGGATTTTTAGTGATACTCATGCAAAAAACTTCGTGGTGGTCGTATCATTTTCAACTACTGTATGTTCCAATCGGTTTGTTTGCTGTAATGGGTTTTGATTTCATTTTGCACTACTTCCTATTGAATATAAAACCCAAAACACAGCTCATAAAAGGCTTCCTAATCGCTACATTGGTGTCTTTTGTTTTTTTTAATCAACTGAATACCCTTTGGAAAAGTATCACTTCACAAAATTTATTAAAATTAAATAGCTATGATTACGCTAAGAATGATTCTGAGAATATAGTGAAAGTTATTAAACAAGAAGATAGCATTTTCATATGCGGAAATCCGAGAATGTATCTATTGACATCCCATTTGCCTGAATTAAGTACTAATGGTTGGATATTAGAATATTATCTGGATTATCAGTGGAAAGAATTTTACTATGAATTTAAGAATAAATTGCCCACCTATATTTTTGTGAAAAATGATTATGGTAAATTAATTCAATCTAAGAATATAAAACTTTGGGAATTAATAATTAATGAATATTCTGAATTTGACTCTGTAGAAAATGGAAAATGGTACAAAAAATATAGCTGAAGGTAATCCTCCCATTTTTAACAGGAACTTGCAGTAGAGGATTTTAGTTTAAAAGCTTCTGCCAACTTCATGGCTGGCGTTATGCCTCCAAGTGCCATACTCGGACGTTCATTATTATAAATCCATAACC
>JAGNZK010000042.1 GCA_017984435.1 Nitrosomonas sp.
CCATGTAACTCTCGCTAAATTTGCAGGAAATTGCTGCAATTTTACCAAGAACTGGTGAATTTAACCGCTCAAATTTATCTATTCATTACATAAAATCACATCGTTATGGGTTATTCAGAGCGGACTCTTTAAGCTTTCTTATCGCTCAACAAATAACCGGTTTCTACCATCGTTTTTTGGTACTATTCTCAAATAGCCTTATGGTGCGACAGGTTTGATAGGATTCGCTGTGAAGGAGCCAGGAGACGATGCCAAGAGTTGACGCCGTATTTAAAAATCCACAAGGTGAATCTTTATCGGGTTCACTGGAAATGCCGGCAGGCGCTGTTAAATCCTATGCATTATTTGCGCATTGTTTTACCTGTTCTAAAAATAACCTGGCGGCTACACGGATTACACGCGCATTAGCCGATCTGGGAATTGCCGTGTTACGGTTTGATTTTACCGGGCTAGGGGATAGTGAAGGTGATTTCTCCAGCACCAATTTTTCGTCAAATTTGCAGGATTTATTGGTAGCCGCCAATTATCTTGAACAACATCATGCCGCGCCTACCCTGTTAATAGGTCATAGTTTGGGAGGTGCCGCAGTGTTGGCGGTAGCTCAGGATTTGCCGTCGGTAAAGGCGGTGGTTACCATCGGTGCGCCGGCAACAGCGGCGCATGTTAAACACTTGTTCGCGGATTCTTATCAGGAATTGAAGGATAAGCAGTCTGTGCAGGTTGAATTGGGTGGTAGAAGTTTCAGAATCCGGCATCAATTTATTGATGACCTGGAGCAATACAATTCCGTCGCGCATATTCAGGCCTTAAACAAGGCATTGCTGATATTTCATGCGCCATTGGATCATGTGGTTCCAATCGAAGAAGCTGCACGAGTTTATACTGCTGCCAAACATCCCAAGAGCTTTGTGTCGTTGGATCACGCCGATCATCTGTTATCCAATCCTGAAGATTCGCAATATGTGGCGGAGGTTTTATCGGCCTGGGTCAGCCGTTATTTGAAAACGGATCAATCCCCGGCTAAAAATGCAGATACAGAAATCCCGCTGGTCGAGCCGGGCAGCGTGATTGTGCGCGAACGGGATAAAAAATTTACGCGAGAAATCTTAACGCCGCATCATCGCCTGATTAGCGACGAACCGGTCGCACTGGGTGGTGCAGATCTCGGGTTAAATCCTTATGAATTATTACTCGCCGCATTGGGCAGCTGTACTTCGATGACGTTGCGTATGTATGCCAATCATAAGCAGATTGATTTGCAGGACATCCAGGTCGAATTGCATCATGGCCGAGTTCATGCAGATGATTGCGCCAATTGTGAAGGATCGTCTCCACTCATTGACAAGATCACTCGTCGCATCCAATTGACAGGCAATCTGGATGAAAAGCAACGTGCCCGGTTACTGGAAATCGCAAATAAATGTCCTGTGCACAAAACACTCCAGAACCGAATTCATGTAGAAACCACGTTAGTGGACACATTTTGATATGCAATTCAATGACAACGTAGAAAAATATCGTATTGACAAGTGGCTGTTCGCAGCACGTTTTTTTAAAACGCGCTCATTGGCAGCTGATGCGATTGAGCGTGGACGGGTTATCCTGAATGAGCAACGCGTGAAGCCTGCTAAGGTTGTCGCGGTAGGGGATACGCTGACGATCCGTATCGGTAATGCTCAGTATGTAATTAAAGTGCTGGCATTATCCAATCAAAGGGGCTCTGCAACGCAGGCTCAACAGCTTTACAGTGAAACGGATGAAAGCCGTCAGCAACGGGAAATGCTCGCCGCGAGAATGAAAGCGCAGCCGCAACCGTTTTTTACCAAAGGCCGGCCTACCAAACGTGACCGGCGCGAGATTGAGCGGCTTATTTCCAGTCAGGATGAGTTTTAATCTGACGAGAGCAAATATCACGCCATTTTCTTTAATAAATAACATCAAGTGAGAGAACACATGGGCAATAAAACTTTTAATTTGGATAAGGACCAGTTGATTCAACAATCCTTTGTACAAATGGATACGCATCTGCGAGGTACACAATACACTCAGGCGCAGAAACTGGCGCTGGCCTGTCGTATTTTGTTTGATAACGGGCACGATTCGGGATTGGCCGGACAAATCACGGCGCGTGGCGAGAAGCCGGGTACTTATTTGACGCAAAGATTGGGTCTGGGTTTTGATGAAATTTGCGCGAATAATTTATTATTGGTTAATGAAGACCTCGAAGTTTTGCAAGGCGACGGTATGGCGAATCCGGCCAATCGCTTCCATTCCTGGCTGTATCGTGCCAGACCCGATGTGCAATGCATTATTCATACGCATGCGGTGCATACCGCGGCACTCAGTATGCTGGAAGTGCCGCTGGAAATCTCACACATGGATAATTGCGTGCTCTATGACGATGTGGCTTTTCTGCCTAAGTGGCCGGGTATCCCGGTAGGTAATGAAGAAGGTGAATTGATTTCCAAGACCATTGGTAGCAAACACGCTTTATTGTTGGCGCATCATGGTTTATTGGTGGCTTGTTCGAGTATCGAAGAAGCTTGCATTTTATCCATTGCGTTTGAACGGGCTGCACGCATGCATTTATTGGCAGCTGCTGCCGGTAAGATTCAACCCATTGATCCTGATCTGGGGCGGGAAGCGCACGACTGGATTCTTCGCGGGCAACGTAGCGCGGTAGTTTTTGCTTACTACGCACGCCGTAGTTTGAGAAAGGATACGGCGTGTTTGCAATGAATCTCGATTGAAGCCGGGAGGTCAAAGCAATTACTATTTTAATTCCCGGCTCAGATATGAATTGTACCGATTGACTGTTTCGGTTAGAATCCGCTCTTCCCAGGCGCGTAGCTCAGTTGGTTAGAGCACCACCTTGACATGGTGGGGGTCGTTGGTTCGAATCCAATCGCGCCTACCAAATCAGATTACACAGCAATCCAAGATCGTACACAAGCCCGTTTAAACACGGGCTTTTTTATTTTTTATTCAATCCGGAACGAACTTTAAGACATTGCCATTGATGCAATAACGTTTGTAACTCGGCGGTGGACCATCGTTAAAGACGTGACCAAGATGGATACCCGAGCTCGCACTGCGGACTTCTATCCGTTTCATACCATGGGAATTATCTTCATGCAGCGTCACCGATCCTTCGATAGGATCGAAAAAACTGGGCCAACCGGTTTTACTATCGAATTTTGTCTTGCTAAGAAAAAGGGTTGTGCCAGTAACGGGATCGACAAATTTTCCAGGACGTTTTTCATCTAGGTTAGGGGCGGTAAATGGCGGTTCGGTGCCTTGTTGGAAAGCAATTTTTTGCTGTTCCGGTGACAGCAACTGAAAACCCAACCATTTCCAGAAATTCGTTTTTTCTCCATTGTATCCGGTGTAGCGAGTGACTTCTTTTCCATTCCTGAATAATACGATGGTGGGGGCCGCAAACAGAGGTTTCTCTAACACCCAGCCGGTAGGGGAATTAGCATTCATGGTTGCAATGACGGGTACTTCTGCCTGCCACTGATTGAGAATATCTTTATCGAACTGCTTACAGAATTCACAATTCTCAGCTTCGAAAATAACCAATTGTTGCGCAAAGTTTAAATCTTTGCCATTCAAAGGCTTCAGTAAATCGGTGGTGGTATCAGTACGCGTATTAAGTTGTGTAACTCTCGGGTTATCTGCGGGATACTTTACACCTGTACCCCCGAGACCACAGTACCCGTCAGGATTCTTCTTCAGGTAATTTTGGTGATATTCTTCGGCCGTAATATAATTTTTTAATGGCAGGATTTCAGTCGTGATTTGACCGTACCCGGCGGTATTCAACGCTTGCTGATAAACTTCCTGGGTTGCCAAAGCAGCGGTTTTTTGCGTTGTATCATGATAATAGACAGCGCTGCGATAATTGCTGCCGATATCGTTACCTTGTCGGTCGCCTTGGGTTGGATTATGATTTTCCCAGAATTTTGCTAAAACAGTTTCTAAAGTCACCTTCTCCGAATCAAAAGTAACTTTGATTACTTCGGCGTGATTCCGTCCTACCGCTTTGCCGGCACGAAGCGCTTTTTCATGATTCAGGATCTGCTGGTAACCAACGCCAGAAAGATCGCCACCCGCATAACCACTTTCCACGTCGATAACCCCCGGAATTTCTCCCATGCGTTTTTCGGCGCCCCAAAAACATCCCATCCCCAATACAATATAATCTGTATCCGAACGGATACCTTTATCTGATTTCACGAGATTTGAGGTCGCGCTATTCGCCATCGCAGGTACCGCTAGATTTATTATCAAGCCTATGATGCTCACAATAATAGCTTTCATTATCCATTCCTTGGTGTTTGATCAATATAAGTTTTGACATTTTGAAATATTTTGGTGCGAATATGAAATCGTGTTTTATATCCTGCGAAATCATAAGACACTAGCATCTTCTTTAAAAACATAACAAATCGCTAATAAGGTTATCGAGGAGGCGGTGGCGGTGGATTGCCTGGTGGGGGTGGTGGCGGAGCAGCGTTCACTGGTGGCATTGAAATTTTTCGATTGCTGCCATTGTAAGTAGCAGGCGAATCTCTCGTGATATTCCCCGAAACAGGAACATGATGGCCTTTCGCATACATGCAAGGAATATAGTTGTTGTCATATCTTTGTTGACTGATATTCGCTGAAGATGTGGCATTGCTTGTTCCAAACAGTGCACCCGTTAAAAGACCGATACCCGCACCTATGGCAGCACCCTCGCCACCCCCTATGGCTGCGCCTGCAGCAGCGCCCATCCCGGCGCCAATAACCGCGCCTTCTACACCGCTGGTTCGGGAGGATTGCCGAGGCGTGTTGCCTTCAATCTGCTGATAAGCGTATTCTCTGCATTCATTGTCATCTTGACGAAACTGATCAAAGTTTTTACCGGAGCCGGGTAATGCCATCACACTCGGGCCTGTAGGTAGATTCACACATGCGATCAATATGCAAGTACTCAATAAAATGAGTAATCTTCTAGTTATTAACATATTTTCCTTTTATTCATTATTGTCCGGAAGGTTGCGGCGCTACTTGCAGCCAACCAGTCGGACAATTTTTTACGTATGGGTAGTAACCTTCAGGATTTTGGCAATAGTACCAATAATTGTTTTGTGGCTGAGCCGGTTGAACCTGTGGTTGCTGTGTATAAACCGGGGGAGAAGTGGGTATTATCACGGTTTGTGGATAAACATAAGGAGGCGGATAATAAAAAGGGTTGCCGAAACCATATCCACCATAAAATCCAGAGCCGTAGTAGCCTAGACCAATACTTAAATGATTATGCCCATGACCTCCAAAGTGTCCGCCTCCATGTCCACCGCCTCGTGTCCAAGCAGAACTGTTTGCTATGAGTATCATCAGCAGCGCGACTGCTAGATATGTCAATTTCATATTTCTTACAGGAATTCCTTTGAGTATTCGAGGTGTATCGTGAGACAGAAAAGTTAGACTAATACATGACTCCACAATTCCATCAATATGCCAATGTATTTACGATATGTGAGTAAGAATGCAAAAGAATATGAGCTGTTTTGTCATGATAGAAAGCTTGAAAAACTTTATTATTCGTCATCACAGCCGAAAGTGGCAGGAACTACATCTACCGGTAGATCTCATTCCTGTCATTGCGCTTTAAAGAGTGACAACCGATAGATATTCCGGAATGCATGCACTCCAATTGAGTTTTTGCTGGATGGCAGTAGCTAAAGCAGCAGCATTGCTGGGCTCACCATGCACCACAAAAATTTTCTCAGGCATTTTCCGGAAGTGACCCAGCCAATTGAGTAAATCGGCTTGATCGGCATGTGCTGAAAGTCCGCCAATGGTATAAATAGTAGCTCTTACACGAACATCCTGACCGTAGATTTTGACTTGTTTGGCACCGTCCACTAATCGTCTTCCCAGGGTTCTTTCCGCCTGAAATCCGGTAATCAATATGCTGCATTCGGATCGATCGAGATTGTATTTGAGGTGATGTTTGATGCGTCCGGCATCGCACATACCACTGGCTGAAAGAATGATAGCGCCATATTTTATATGATTGAGTTGCATCGATTCTTCAATGTCTTGTACGAAGTGAATTTGCGGTTTCTTTACATTGTCATCCATCCATTGGAGTGCATCCGCGGATTCTTTGTCCAGTAATGCGATATGCTTTAGCGTGATTTCTGTTGCTGCCCGGGCCATCGGCGAATCAACATAAATATCCATGTCTCCCAGCTTACCTTGACGATAGAGATCGATCAGCAGGAATAACAAATCCTGCGTACGTCCAACAGTAAAAGCCGGGATGATTACATTGCCACGTTTATGGATCAGCGTATTGTTGATCGCCTGAACCAGCTCATCTATGGTATCGGACATGTTGCGATGCAAACGGTTACCATAGGTTGATTCGATCAGCAGGATATCCGCTTGCTGGATGAATGTAGGATCACGCACAATCGGATGACCAGGCTGCCCTAGATCACCTGAGAAGACAATTTTTTTGTAACTGGAATGCTGTTGGATCCATAGTTCAATGATAGATGAACCCAGAATATGCCCAGCATCACGGAAACAGCAGCGGATGGAAGTGTGGGGCGTAATTTCTGTATCGTAATCTATGCGGCTTAATTGCTTCAGGAGTGTTTCTGCCTGGGTGACAGTATATAGCGGCGCAAACTCCTGGGTTGATCGGTTGTGACGGCGCGATTTATTGCGCCACTCAATTTCTTTTTCCTGAATATGGGCACTGTCTTTGAGCATGACCTGGAGTAAATCTGCGGTTGCCGCCGTGCAATAAACCGGACCTCTGAAGCCCCATGCGCTCAGCCGTGGCAATAATCCGGAGTGATCGATATGCGCATGAGTCAGTAATACAAAATCGATCGTTTTGGGATCGAATCTGAAAGGGGTGTGATTCTTTTTGTCTGCCTCGCGTCCTCCCTGAAACATGCCGCAATCAACCAAAAACCGCACTGTTCCGGTTTCAATGAAATAACATGATCCGGTAACTTCACCAGCCGCGCCGAGGAAAGTAAGTTGCATGCTATTAAATATCCATCAGTCTCACAGTGCATCCAGCACATGCAATGTGCCATCGATCAATAAATTCATTTCTTGCTCATTAATGACATAAGGCGGCATGAAATAGATAGTTTTTCCTAATGGACGCAGTAGTAATTGTTGCTTCAGACCAGCCTGAAAACACTTTGCTGCAAAATCAGGATCATCGGTTATTACCTCAAAAGCCCAGATCATCCCGCAGTTGCGGAAATTTTTTACTTTGGGATGAGTCAACAATGAGACTGCAATTTTGTTCAGATAGGTTGCCTTGATTTTGTTTGTCTCGATTACTTGATTCTGTTCAAAAATATCCAGCGTGGCCAATGCTGCACGGCAAGCCAATGCATTACCGGTATGTGAATGAGAATGCAAGAAAGCATGGGCTGTTTTGTCATGATAGAAAGCTTGAAAAACTTTATCATCAGTCATCACAACCGAGAGTGGCAAGTATCCACCACTTAAGCCTTTGGATAGGCATAAGAAATCCGGAGTGATGTCTGCCTGATTACAAGCAAACATAGTTCCAGTCCGGCCAAAGCCAACGGCAATTTCATCAGCGATCAGATGTACTTGATACTGGGTGCAAATTTTTCTGGCGCGTTGCAGATAAATTGGATGATACATGCCCATGCCCGTAGCACCCTGGACCAGCGGTTCAAGAATGAGTGCAGCAGTTTGCGAATGATTTTCCGCCAGGTAAGTTTCAAGTGCAGCAGCAGCACGGATGGCATAATCTTTCGCGGACTCGCCTGTTTCCGCATAACGCCAGTCCGGTGTCGGAACATGGGCGCACTGACGCAATAGTGGCGCATAAGTCTCTTTGAAGATAGCCACATCGGTAACCGATAATGCACCCAGCGTTTCACCATGGTAATCATTTTGCAGGCTGATAAAACGGTTTTTCTGCGGCTGTCCGCACAAAAGCCAGTAATGAAAACTCATTTTTAGAGCGATCTCAATCGCCGAGGCGCCATCGCTGGCGTAGAAGCAATGCCCGAGAGAGCCTGGCGCTATTTTTCGGAGCCGCTCGGATAATGATACGACAGGTTCATGAGTGAAGCCTGCCAGCATGACATGTTCTATTTTCTCCAGTTGATCGCGGATGGCTGCATTAATGTGAGGATGGGTATGACCAAAGAGGTTAACCCACCAAGAGCTGATGGCATCAAGATAACGTTTGCCATCCGCATCATAAAGCCAAACGCCTTTTCCACTGACAATCGGGACAAGGGGATAGACTTCGTGCTGTTTCATTTGCGTACAGGGATGCCATACCGCTTGTAAGCTTCTTAATTGCAGTTGAGGAGAGGATAAAGTGGTGTCGTCGTGGGTATTCAGCATGTTTTAAATTTGAAAGACTTATTCTTAACAATCTGAGAGAGAATAAGATCAGATTTGTAATTAGTTTTGTCGGCGAACTGGTTGAATTAATAAGCAGGTAATTCAGCAGCGAGCCATCCAATTAGTTCATTAGTTAACTGGTTACTGGCAGCGCCTAAAGCGGATACGGCACCTGCTGCATCCGCAGTGGATGTTTTCTCTTTAATATTAAAATCTTTTTGGGCGAATAGATGGCGCGAGTTACGTTCGATCAAACTGGCGCGCAGGCCAATCAAAACATGGCTATCTTTTGCTGTATCAAATACTTGAATAAACTCTTCTAATTCAATGTGCAAGATATAGTCGGTTTTTGCTGTGCTACTATCTTTGATGACTTGCTCATTTGTTCTGCTGACAATACGGTCGCGTATTTGCTGGGTCAGCAGAGCAGCGGGCGGAGCTATCCAACGGCTATTGGCATAATGATACGATTGCGAGGGGTTGTGATAAAGAAGCCGGTAATGGATTGCGGTGTTGTCCAGCCATAATGGCGTTGTCGCATTGGCAATGAGTATGCTTTTTCTTTGTTGCGACGATGATTGCGGCTTATTTTGAGTCTGCTGCGATGGTTGTAATCCGAAATCGTAAATGGAAATTGCAGCGGGTGACTTATGAAACACCGTGCAACCTGAGAGCAGGTGAAGGATCAGAAGGAGTGCCAGCGCTTTTATCATTTAATATTCTCTGCAGGTGGTACAAAGCCTGTTTCTCCAGGGCCAGGTAATGAAGGAGAGCGTCCAAATATCAAGCTTTGGGGATTTTCTTCCAATTGATGCAGCACGCGGTCTAAGTTATTAGAATTGCGCGCGATGCTGTTCGTCACTTTATGTAATTCAGGGATAGTTGTCGCCAGTTCCTGTGCACTTTGAGACAAGCTGTCAAAGATACCTTCTTTCTGATTTGCCTTTGCCACGGCCAGATTGATTTCACCTAACAGTTGATCGAGACGTTTGACTAAGGTTCCGGACTCAATGGTTAATTCAGTGAAAGACTTTAATACAGGCTGTAAGTGCCCGGTAATGCCATCAAAACTTCTGGTTGCTTTTTCAATATTCTGTAAAATTTTCGCTACTTGCACCTGGTTATCGTCGTCCAGCAATTGGTGCATTTTTAATACCAGTTGATTGACATTAGTGAGTAAATCCTGGCCGGATCCGGTTACTTCATCCAGTAATGACCGGCGCATTGGAATTTGTGCATCGATTGGTAAAGGCTCATTGGCGACACCGTCGTCATTCAGTTGTATATAAGCTAATCCGGTAACACCCTGATAACCTAGTTGCGCATAAATTGTTTTGCTCAGCGCGACATTCGCGTCAATCGAGATATGGATGAGAATCTGATGCAAATTATCGGGATCAAATTCAATACTTTCAACTTTGCCAATGTTAACGCCGCGATAGTGTACGGCGGATTGAGGATTCAATCCGCTCACAGACTCCTTGGTGACCACGAGATATGTATTGCGTTGAATGTTATTGCCACTAAACCACATCGCAACTAAAGCGACTGTGATGCTCAGGAAAATGACAAATAAGCCGGCTACGAGGGCATGGGCGCGGTTTTCCATGACTGCTCCGAATAATTTTTTTGATCCGATTGATGTCGTATGCTTTTAAAGTAACTGGTAATAAACGGATGCTGAAAGTGACATATCTCATCCAAAGTGCCTGTGGTAACGACTTGTTGGTCGGCTAGCACAGCGATTCGATCCGATAAGGCGACTAATGTATCCAGATCATGAGTCACCATGACAATCGTTAGATCCATCTCTTGGCGTAATGTCAGAATCAATTCCACAAAACTTGCGCTTAATTCAGGATCCAATCCGGCTGTGGGTTCGTCGAGAAATAATAGTTCCGGATCCAGTGCTAATGCGCGTGCTAAAGCCACACGTTTGATCATTCCACCCGACAAAGCAGAAGGCATTTTATTGGCATGCTCCGCGCCGATTGCCACCATGTCCAGCTTGATCATCACCAAATCACGAATCATGTTTTCATTCAGCGTGTGTAGTTCTCGTAACGGCAAAGCAATGTTATCAAATACCGTTAATGCGCTAAATAACGCGCCTTGCTGAAATAGTACACCGGAACGGCTGCGGATACTTTTTCTCTGAAGATTAAAGTTGGAATCCGTATGGGTAGTTCCAAAAATTTTTACGCTACCTTGAGAAGGTTCTCCGAGACCGAGCATTTGACGTAGTAATGTTGTTTTTCCACTACCGGAACCACCGATCAGTGTCAGTATTTCGTCGCGGTAAACGCACAAATTGACATCCCGATGGACGACGTGATTACCGAAGCGCGTATGCAGCGCTTCAATTTCAATAATACACTCCGGTTTGGTCATTATTTAGTCAGTCCTACATCGGAGAATATCACAGCAAAAATCGCATCAATAATAATCACCATTGTGATAGCGGTAACCACGGAAGCAGTCGTGCCTTCTCCCAGACTCTCGGTATTGGGTTTGATTCTTAGACCAAAATGGCAAGCAATAAGTGCAATTACCATGCCGCATACTACGCCTTTTCCTAGTCCTAGCCATAAGTTGCCGATCGGTACGGAATCCGGTAGTGCAGTCAGAAAGTATTGATAACTTAAACCCAGTTGTAATTCAGCGGCTACCATGCCGCCGAATAATGCCATGGCGCTGGTCCACATGACTAATAGTGGCATGGCAATGCCGAGGCCCAATATTTTGGGCAATATCAAGCGTTGACTATGGGAAATACCCATAACAGTCAGCGCATCCAGTTCCTGGGTTACGCGCATGACACCCAATTGAGCTGTCATGGATGAGCCGGAGCGGCCTGCGACTAATATGGAAGCCAACATTGGGCCTAATTCACGGATGATACTAATGCCTAATATATTGATGATGAAGATATCCGCACCAAATAATTGTAATTGTTGGGAAGAGAGATAGCTTAATACGATGCCAATCAGAAATCCGACCAAAGCTGTGATTCCAAGTGCTTGCGCACCGGTACGAAATAAGTTCGCGGAAATTTCACGCCAAGGAATATAAATAGGATGGCGGATTAAGTAGATGACATCGATCAGTAGCTGGCCGATCAGCATGATCAGATCCACGATATGCTGCCATAAGAGCAACGCTAATTGCCCCAAGCTTGTGACCGGCCATAATATATCGTGAGATCGGGCTTTGGGTTGCGGGGTAGGGAAATGTTCTAATCGCTCGAACATTTTTTCATGCTCCGAGCGTAATTGAATATGCGCCGGACGCTGCGCCTTCCAGGCGCGCCATAACATCACCACACCTGCCGTATCCATTTGTTGTATGCCGGTTAGATCCCAGTGTAAGTTAGGATTTCCTGCTTGCTGGGTAAGTTCATCAGCCAGAGCTTCCAACTCATGATCTAACGCCGTCAGGGTGTAATTACCCATCAGTATTATGGATTGCGTATCGTGGTCATTACTCAGTCGATACCATTGCGTCGATGTTTTATGAGTATGCATTCATTTATGCTGGGTAATATTCACCGGAATATCAAATATCTTAAACAAAGAAAGGAATGAATTCTGACCGTTAAGCTATCGAAAATATTTTACTGAGATGATTGTGAATCGTTTGTATAGACGGGAGCTATTGTAGCTCTTTTATTGGGATAGTTTAACTTGATTACTTCTCTTCAAAGAAGATGAATGATTTATTTTACTTGTGCCATTTCAGCGCGTGTTAGCGCCGGATTATTTGCAAAATAGTTTTTAATCCCTACAAAAACAGCATCTGCCATTTTGTTTTGATAATGATTACTACGTAACTTTTCTTCTTCTTTCGGATTGCTGAGAAAAGCTGTTTCCACCAGTATGGAGGGGATATCCGGCGATTTAAGTACCGCAAAACCGGCTTGCTCGACATTTCTCTTGTGTAAGTGATTGATGTCGCCAAGTTGTTTTAGAACATGCTCAGCCAATTTAACACTGTCATTAATGGTTGCGTTTAATGACAGATCCAACAATAGTTCTTTGATGTCTTTTGATTTTGACGTGATATCAATGCCTCCCATCAAATCGTTGTCGACGCTATTTTCCTTGTCGGCAAGCCAACTGGCTGTCGTTGAAGTCGCGCCATGCTCGGACAAAGTGAATACCGACGAGCCATGTGCATGAGATTTGGGGTTGGCATCCGCATGAATCGATACAAACAGATCAGCATTGGCACGTCGGGCATTAATGCGGCGTTGCGGAAGTGAAATATAATAATCGCCATCGCGAGTCAGTACCGCGCGCATATTCGATTCTTTGTCGATTCTTTCTTTGAGCTTTCGCGCAATTGCCAATGTCACATCTTTTTCGTGGGTGCCCTGGTAGCCGATTGCGCCAGGATCTTTACCGCCATGGCCGGGGTCAATGGCCACAATGATAACCCTTGGAACCATGGCAGGTTTGCGGCTTTTTGCTGCTTGAAAACTGGTAGGCTGCTTAACTTGAGTAACTTGATTGGCCGGATTGATTTGTGGTTTAGGATGTGGGTGATTGTGCTGAGGACGGTTGGCTTTTTGTAGGTTGCCGTCCTGTATGAGGGTAGCTACCAGTTCATCCAGAATATCGGTTTCAAGATCAGCGCTGATACCAGGGTTAATATTGGTCTTCAAGTCAGTTTTGGTTGCTTTATCCGGATGATAAATATCCAGGATCAATCGATGGGCAAAATTGTCCTTGGGCGCGACTACAAACGTACGTGGCACTACATTGGATTTCAAATCAAATACTAGTCGGATAACATCCGGTTTAAATTGTCCGATGCGAACTTTCTGCACAAAAGGATCAATGGCATCCACTTTTTCAGGGAGTGTTGCAAGTACTGGTGAAAGCTTGGTATTGCTAAGATCGACAATAACCCGATGTGGGCTATCGAGCATACTGAGTTCATGCTGCAGCGGTTGATTGGATTCCAATGTGATACGGGTATAATCCGGCGTTAGTCCGACACGCACCGATTTAATCGTAGCATTCGCAGCCAGCGCGGATTGATTGAAACATAGAGCAGAGAGTAAAAGAATCAGCGTAAAGAATGTCAAAAACGCAATGTTGGCAGAAACGATATTACCGCCATTAAAATTTGTGCTCACAAGTCTTTCTGATTTTCCCAATGTTTTAAACATTCCTTTCCCGCCTCTGTACCGGCACTCATTTCAATACTTCGACCCGTATCAAGAATCTTGAAAGAGAGCTGTAAATCAGCTGCTGGCAACAGATTTCCGGCTTTTTCGGGCCATTCCACTAAGCAGATTGCGTCTGAATTAAAGTACTCGCGGAAACCGGCTTCTTCCCATTCAAAATGATCATTGAATCGATAAAAATCAAAGTGATACAAGTATAACCTAGAAATTTTATAGATTTCAACTAAATTATAAGTGGGGCTCCTGACGATATGTCGGTATCCCAGGCCATGTAAAATACCGCGCGTTAATGTTGTTTTACCGGCACCCAGATTGCCAATCAGATAAATAGTGAGCCCGGCATGCAGAGAAGTGGCTATCTTGCTACCGAAGTCTAGCGTTGCTGTTTCATCGGCAAGATAAAAAGTAAGATTCTGTATTGCTCCGGAATCTGTAGAATGCGCGTTATGCAAGAAAATACCTCAATAAATAAATTGCCTGATTATGCCGCCTTGGCGATGGCTATCAAAGCATGGGGAAAAGAATTGGGTTTTCAGGATACCCGTATCGCCGATGCTCATGCGGATATGTCAGCAGTGGAATCCGGTTTGTTCAAGTGGTTGGACAAAGGATATCACGGTAACATGGATTATATGGCGAAACACGGCACCAAGCGTACCCGGCCTGCGGAGCTTGAACCCGGAACACAACGGATTGTTTCGGTGTGCATGAATTATGCACCTCCTGCTGCCAAGAATAGCTGGGATGTGATTAATGCGGGCGATCAGGCATTTATTTCCCGTTACGCGCTGGGACGCGATTACCATAAGGTTTTGCGCGCACGTTTACAAAAATTGGCGGATAAAATTACTGCAGAAGTAGGGCCATTCAATTATCGGGTTTTTTCCGACAGTGCCCCCGTTATGGAAGTGGCGTGGGCGCAAAAAGCCGGTCTGGGCTGGCGCGGTAAACATACCTTATTACTTTCACGCGAGGCCGGTTCGATGTTTTTTCTGGCGGAGATGTATATCGATCTGCCATTGCCCGTTGATGACGCGATTGGAAATTATTGCGGTAGTTGTTCTAAATGTATCGATATTTGCCCGACACAAGCGATTATTGCGCCGTATCGATTAGATGCCCGGCGTTGCATTTCTTATCTCACCATCGAATTGAAAGACAGTATCCCCGAAGCTTTGCGACCCCTGATTGGCAATCGCATTTACGGATGCGATGATTGCCAGTTAGTATGTCCTTGGAATAAATTTGCCAAAATCACCAATGAAAATGACTTCCATGTGCGTAATGGCCTGGACGATGTGTCGCTGATTGAATTATTTCGCTGGGATCAGGTAACCTTTGAAACTAAATTGGCCGGTACGCCGATCCGCCGCATCGGCCATGAACAATGGCTGCGCAATATCGCCGTTGGTTTGGGTAACGCGCCTTACTCGGGCGAAATTGTCACCGCATTGCAAGCCCGGCAGGATGATGCGTCGACATTGGTACGTGAGCACGTGCAATGGGCATTGCAGCAGCAAGACAGAAAAAGAACAACAATTCAGGAAACTCACCATGAATAAACGATCCGTTATCGGTACACCGCTGAGTCCGTCAGCGACAAAAGTCATGCTGCTGGGAAGTGGCGAACTCGGCAAGGAAGTCATTATCGCGTTGCAGCGCTTGGGTGTCGAAACTATCGCGGTAGACCGTTATGCCAACGCACCGGGGCATCAGGTGGCGCATCGTGTGCATGTGATTAATATGGCGAACGGTCAGGCATTGCGGACCCTGATTGAACAGGAACGCCCCGATATTATCGTGCCGGAAATCGAAGCCATCGCCACCGATACGCTGGTGGAAATTGAACAGATGAACATGGCCAAAGTGATTCCGACAGCGCGTGCCGCTAAGCTGACCATGAACCGCGAAGGCATTCGCTGTCTGGCAGCCGAAACACTAGGCATGCCGACATCGCCTTATGCATTCGCCAATAGTTTGGAGGAATTGCGTGCCGTGATTGATGGCAAAATCGGTTATCCCTGCATTGTAAAACCGGTGATGTCATCTTCGGGTAAAGGGCAATCGCGCATTGATAATGCCGGGGAAGTTGAGGCAGGATGGCAGTATGCTGCGAGTGGCAGTCGGGTAAATCAAGGACGGGTGATTGTCGAAGGCGTAATTCATTTTGATTATGAAATCACACAACTGACAGTGCGTGCGCTGGATGCAAACGGTGAAACTAAAACACATTTCTGTGAACCGATCGGACATGTGCAAGTGCATGGAGATTATGTGGAAAGCTGGCAGCCGCAGGCGATGTCGCCCTTGGCGCTGCAGCGCGCGCGTGAGATTGCCCGGAAAATAACCGACAATCTGGGCGGATTGGGTATTTTTGGTGTGGAATTATTCATCAAAGGCGATGAAGTCTGGTTCAGCGAAGTCAGTCCGCGACCGCATGATACCGGCATGGTGACGATGTGCAGTCAGCAGCAAAGCGAATTTGACTTGCATGCACGGGCCATTCTGGGATTGCCGGTCGATACTTCACTGTGGGCACCGGGTGCCAGCGCAGTCATTTATGGTCAACTGGAAGCGCAAGGTATTGCATTTTCCGGTATCGCAGCAGCGCTCAGCGTGCCGCAAAGCGATTTGCGGTTATTTGGCAAACCGGAATCTTTCACACGCCGCCGTATGGGGGTTGCGCTGGCCAACGGTGTAGATACGGATGAAGCCAGAGGTCGTGCTAAACTTGTGGCAAGCCGGGTATTGCCGGTTAAGGAATAGCGCTGTGCATATCAAAAAGATTAATCAACCATTTAATAGGTAACTTTATGAATATTGAGCAACTCAATGCCAATTATAGTATTGCAGGTCAACTTGAATTTATCGCCGGTAAGGGTGGATTGCCGATGATTCAAGTGAATAATTCCAAAGCCAACGCATTGATATCTATTTATGCCGGACAGGTGTTGTCGTTTAAGCCCAACGATGAGCCGGAAGATATTATGTTCTTGAGTGAGCAGGCTTATTATCAAAATGGAAAAGCGATTAAAGGCGGCGCGCCGATCTGCTGGCCTTGGTTTGGAGCCGATCCGGAGGGGAAAGGCCGTCCTGGGCATGGCTTTGTGCGTAATCGTCTGTGGAATGTTGTGGCTACCGAAGCGAGTGCAAACGGTGATATCAAGGTCACTTTGGGTTTGGTTGATACGCCGGAAACTCAATCTATCTGGCCATATTCATTTGTCCTGCATCAGGAAATCCTGATCAGCGATTCTTTAAATCTGTCTTTAATTACGCGTAATACCGGCAAAGAAAAATTCTCCATCACGCAGGCATTTCATACCTATTTCAAGATCGGCCATATAGCACAAGTGAAGGTGCTCGGTCTGGAAGGGTGCAACTATATTGACAAAGTGGACAACAGTGCGCAAAAACAGCAAGTTGGTGCGGTCACGATCGACTCGGAAGTTGATCGTATTTATTTGGATGCGGGCAAGCCCTTGACGATTGATGATAGCGCTTTGCATCGTCGTATTCAGATCACTTCACAAGGTAGCAAAACAGCCGTGGTGTGGAATCCCTGGGAGAAAATTTCCAAGGAAATGGCGGATTTGGAAGATGCCGATTATCAGCGGCTACTTTGTGTTGAAACGACCAATGCCGCCAGTGATGTGGTCGAAGTTGCACCGGGTAGTGAATGCCGATTAACCGCTAATTATCGTGTGATGCGCAACTGAGTATTGCTTGTGAATCGTTGATCCATTTAATAATCACTGCGAATTCAATTCTCCGTCTCTTGGGGCGAAAGCTGGTTAAAAACCAGGAGATTGAGGAACGTAGTCAATACCCCGCTGCTGACGGCGGGGTGCTTTACTCCCTGTTATGCCCTTACTTCCTTATTGGCGTCTTTCCGGTTTTTATTTCTTTTATTTTGCTTTTGTTGGCGCATTTGCACCCTATTGGAGTTTATATCTGCAATCGTTAGCGTTTAATGCGCTACAGATTGGTGTATTGATGTCACTGTTATTGGTTGCACGTATTTTTTCTCCCGCTGTTTGGGGTTGGTTGGCGGATCATACGGGGAAACGTATCCGGGTTGTTCAAATTGCAGCGATAACCGGGCTTTTGAGTTTCTGTGGTTTTTTTCTGGGCGAGTCTTTTGCCTGGATATTTTTGATTATGCTGTTGATGAGTTTCTTCTGGAGCGCTTCATTGCCGCTGATGGAAGCGATTACGCTGTCACACTTGGGCGATCACACTGCCAAATATGGTTATATTCGCTCTTGGGGGTCTGTCGGATTTGTTTTGGCGGTAGTGGGTGTCGGTTATCTGCTGGATAGGGTGGAGATTACTTGGTTACTTTGGATTGTGGTGGGATTGAAGTTCGGTATTGCCATCTTCGCCTATCAAATTCCTGAAAAGGAAATCATCAGTCATGCGCCTGGGCATCATTCCGTGCGGCAAATTTGCATGCATCCGGAAGTGATGGTTTTTTTAATTTCCAGTTTGTTGATGCTGTTTGCACATGGTGCTTATTATACGTTTTTTTCAATATATCTGGTTGAACACGGTTATGATAAAGGATTCGTCGGATGGTTGTGGGCTACCGGTGTAACTTGTGAAATTGGCATTTTTTTCATTATGCCGTGGTTGATGCGGTATTTTAGTTTAAAACACATATTAATTTTCAGTTTTGCGTGTGCTACCCTACGATTTCTGATGATTGGATACGGTGTTGAGTGGCCGATTGCCATTGTTCTTGCGCAAGTTTTACATGCAGCAACTTATGGTGCGCATCACATTGCAGCGATGATGGTGATCCATCAATTTTTTCAGGGGCGCCATCAAGCGAAAGGGCAGGCGATTTATACCGGCATAGCTTACGGATTGGGCGGGGCTTTGGGAGCAGTATTTAGCGGATATACCTGGGATTGGCTGGGTGCGGATGTCACTTTCGTTATCAGTGCTGTGGCGGCATTCATCGGTTTGATTTTAATCGCATGGAAGATGAAAGCATTCAATAACTAACGCTTGAATCAACATCTCAGTAATTACTCCGGTGTATTGCTTTTTTGTCGCTTAATCAGGTTATTATCCAGATTATTGGCATATTTTTGCCAATCAAAATGTGGCCCGGGATCGGTTTTGCGGTCTGGAGCGATATCGGAATGTCCGGCAATATCTGTGATCGGATAGCGCTCGCATAAGCATTTTGTCAGTCCTATCAAAACGGAATATTGCTGATCGGTAAATAATGTGGTGTCACTGCCTTCCAATTCTATGCCAATCGAGAAATCGTTGCATTTGTCTTTGCCTTGCCAATACGATACACCGGCATGCCAGGCGCGTAGATTGCAAAGTACAAACTGTATGATGGAGCCATCGCGACGGATAAAAAAATGCGAGGATACCTCTAATCCCTGTAAGGATTGATAATACGGATGCGCATCCGAGTCGATTTGGTTGGTAAATAATTCAATGACACCGTTGCCGCCAAATTCATTTGGTGGCAGGCTGATGTTATGGATTACCAATAAGCTGATTTCCGTGCCCGCCGGGCGCTCATCGCAATTGGGCGAAGCGATAAATCGGGCGGTATCTAGAAAGCCTGCGGCATCTATTTGCATGCGTTAAAATGGACTGATAATTAACTGATCGTGCATGGTAGCTTACCTTGACAATACTTGGAAACCGGAACTGCATGAAGCAAGGCAAATTCATTACACTGGAAGGCATAGACGGCGCGGGTAAATCAACTCAGCTTGCGTGGATCATCGAGCTATTAGAGCATTCGGGATTGACGACTGTGGTTACACGGGAACCGGGGGGAACACCGCTAGGCGAGCAGTTACGTGCTTTGTTGCTGGATAAATCCATGACCATGCATGCTGAAACAGAAGCACTATTGATGTTTGCCGCACGCCGCGAGCACCTTGATAAAATAATTATGCCGGCCTTATTACAAGGTCAGTGGGTCATATCCGATCGTTTTACCGATGCCAGCTTTGCTTATCAGGGGGGAGGGCGAGGTTTGGATACCGATAAGCTGACAATCTTGGAACAATGGACGCATGGTACGCTGCAACCTGATTTAACGCTGTATTTCGATGTACCTGTGGAATTGGGTCAACAGCGTGTCAGTCAAGCAAAGACTATCGACCGGTTTGAAAAAGAACAAGCCGATTTTTTTCAACGGGTACGCGCAACTTATCTCGACAGAGCCAAGCAGTTTCCGGATCGCATTAAGCTGATCGATAGCAGTCAGTCTGTAGCGGAAGTCAAAGCCGCAGTTGAGCGGACATTACAGTGCTTGCTGAATGATTGATCATGAGTGATATTTACAGCTGGCAGCAGGAAATCTGGCGAAAATTGGCACACAATCAGGCATTTCGTGGTCATGCGTTGCTGTTAAAAGGAAAAAAGGGGATAGGCAAATATGAGTTTGCGCGGTATCTGGCAAAATCGTGGTTGTGTACAGCGCCGACAGCGGAACGGAAAGCTTGTGGAAAATGCTTAAGTTGCGGATGGTTTGAGCAGAATGGACACCCCAATTTTTATCAGATAGTGCCGGAAGCGTTGACGATCAATCTTGGTGAATCGAGTGAAAAACAAGACAGTGAAGAAAAATCGAATAGTCCTGTAACCAAGAAAAATGCCAGTCAGCAAATCGGTATCGAGCAAATTCGCAGACTGACCGAATTTGTCTATATGACCGGGCATCAGAACGGTTACAAGATTGTTCTGATTTATCCCGCTGAAACCATGAACAGTGCTGCAGCGAATGCATTATTAAAAAAGCTGGAAGAACCACCGGAAAATGTTTTGTTGATTCTGGTAACCCACCAGGCGCAACACTTGTTACCCACCATACGCAGCCGTTGTCAGCAGATTGCTATGCCGGTGCCGGATGTCGAAACCGCAGTGATGTGGCTAAAACAGCATCATGTAGATGATCCGAAAGCCAGTTTGGCCGCCGCTGGCTTTTCTCCATTATCGGCTTTGCTGTTCGATCAAAGTGAGCATGTCGCGCAACACGAACAATTCATACAACAAATCAGCAATCCCAGCCGGTTTGATCCGCTTTCTCTGGCCGATACTTTGCAGCAAATACATTTGCCTACCGTCGTCAGCTGGTTACAAAAATGGTGCTATGACTTGGTCAGCTATCGTACCACCGGGGAAATTCGCTATTATTTGCATCATCTGACTACAATTCAGGCACTGAGCGGACAAATTGCGTTGCTGGAATGTACTCGCTTTACTCGAGCTTTAAATTCAAAGCAGCAACTGTCCCATCATCCGCTGAATCCGCGTTTGTTTCTGGAAGAAATGCTCATCGACTACGCAGTAATGATGCGTGCGCAATCAATGATCACTTAGTTTCGAAAGTATCATCCGCTTTCAAGATCTTCAGTGCAGCGCTGGCGCAAACTTCGTCAAACTGAATGCCGGGAGCGCCACCTACACCGATACCGCCCACTATTTCACCGCCGATCTTGATTGGAAAGCCACCACCCAATAGAAGAATATTTTCGTTCAAGCGGGTCAAACTTTGCAACTCAGGCTTTTGTGTCACCAGTACGGCATATTTATGTGTTGAATCACGGAGGCTATTGGCGGTGTATGCTTTGCGGCGACTGCTATCCAATGTGTGCGGCCCAGCGCCATCCGCTTTTAACTGCACCTTGAGTAATCCGGATTGATCGACAATGGCGACGCTGACCTTGAATCCGTCTTCATGACATTTTTTTATGGCCGCCATCGCCGCCTGGGTTGATAGTTCCAAAGGTAGTAGCTTTTGTGTGAGGAAATCTTGTGCCCAGGTTAGATTGGATAGTGCACAGAGTGACAATGCCGAAATACCGATTGTAAATTGTTGCAGTTTATTTCTCATGATCAAGGTCCTTAAGTCAATGAATGATATGCATTGTGTCGTGTAGAAAGACTTGCATGCGTTTGAATCGATTGTAGATAAAATATCCCTGTCAATAGATTTTACCTGATGTCATTCTGAAACAGAGCAGCAATGGCTATTTCTCCTGTAGTTGCCGCTCTGTGAAGTGCAATGAGAAGAAAATTTGACCAATCGTAATTATTTTTAATTTTGTCTTTTATTTTTACGATCGTCATCGTCGTCATCGCTACTGCAATTAGCCATAGTAGCGTTGTTTTGGAAGAACGTGACTTCCCAGTTAGATGAATTTCCACGGCGGTCCATATGGACAGTAACAATAGCGTTATTTATTTCAACACATGGAATGATCAGAACGCCTCTCTCTGTCCAAATCTACTGTGGAAATACATTCTTTGACTGGAATTGTTTTTTGTTCAAAACACTTGGATACATCAACGGTAATAATGTCGGTCAGCGTGTTGCCTTGATTATCCAATGGATGCACAGTGACAACCGCATAGTCGCGGTTGATTACAACATCGGTCGCAGTTCCCAACAAATGAGTGACATCATTCCCGCTGGGGTCGAGCAAAGATGGTGCTATGCAATGATTGAGCTGTCTGGTGAGCAAGTTTTTAACCACCAATCCCTTATCCGCGATCATGTTTGACTGCAACGCTTTCCGCCAACACTGCACTTGCTGCGCATAGTAAGGAAACGAATATGAATGTGGAAAAATTTTTATTTCTTAGCAGTGCCATTTTATAAATTCCTCTCTATAGGGTTTACGTACGGATAGGTCTTGCTGCAGATTCTAAAATAAGCGATAAGTTGAACGATCTTCTCAGGCTACACTATCTCCTCTCTGCTTGGCAAATGAGAAGCAATTGGATAACCTGACAGGTTAATGCAGAGCAGTATGTCGAGGTTCCAATAAGGAATTGGCAGATTGTTCGTTGGATCAGTTACCTAAAGAGGAAAGACTATGATTACAAAAACCATTGATTACGAGGATGGCAACAGGTTGTTGGAAGGTTATCTGGCTTATCATGATACAGATCAACGTAAACCTGCAGTGCTGGTAGCGCACGATTGGAGCGGACGGCGTGAGTTTGCTTGCAAAGCCGCGGAAAGGATCGCCGACATGGGTTATGTGGGTTTTGCATTGGATATGTATGGTAAAGGTATTATTGGCGCCGATGGCGATGTCGAAAAAAACGGTGCATTAATGAGTCCGTTTGCAAAAGATCGGGCATTACTCAGACGCAGAATCAATGTGGCATTGAACATAGTGCGACAATTGCCGCAAGTCGATGCAGTTAAAGTAGCTGCGATGGGTTATTGTTTTGGTGGTATGTGCGTACTGGAACTGGCTCGCTCGGGGGCGGATGTGTTGGGCGTTATCAGTATTCATGGTATTTTTGCTGCCGGCAATGTGGACAATGAGAAAATAACCGCCAAAGTTCTCTGCCTGCATGGCCACGATGATCCCATGGTACCACCAGAACAAGTGCTCGCATTTGAAACTGAAATGACGCAGGCTGGAACGGATTGGCAAGTCCATGTGTATGGCGGTACGATGCACGCTTTCACCAATCCGAAAGCCAATAATCCTGGTTTTGGAACGGTATACAGCGAAGTGGCGGCGAATCGGGCTTATCAATCGATTGCTAATTTTCTGAAGGAAGTATTTTAATTAAGGAGTCTATGAATAATCCGCATGTGTCATTCCGAACAGAAGGAAAGGTCTTTTGTTAATCGCTGCGGGTTCAACTCCCCGCTGCTTGCGGCGGGGTACTTTATTCGAAATTGTATCGGTATTCCAGAAATGACTTTATGGCAAGGCTATTGAAACAAAGACACCGGCATGATCGGACACGGTAGGCTGATTGGAATCAACAAGCGTGTTAAAAACAACACGACTTTCACGGATATCCTTTACCTTATTGACAAAAATATAGTCAACGCGTCTGGGAGTATCCCCCACATCCAAAGTGGAAACCCCTACGGTGCAATGTATATCGGGCTGCCCAGCAATTGCGCATAAATTTTCCAATGACCTATTTTGCGCATAAGCATCGGTAAAACCAGCGCCAATGATCTTGTCATAAAAAGGCCGTTCTTCGAAAGGCTTCGTGCGGAGACGGTCGATATTGAAATCTCCACCAAGAATGACAGGATTATCCTGAGGGAAAGACTCCTCTACTTCATTAATGAATGGGAGTAAAACATCCAATTGCGCGTGGAGCTCGTCTGCCGTACATTTGGAGCAAAGATGCGTATTGTAAATATTCAGTTTGCCGGAATTGGGAACGTCTACGCGTATCATCATCACGTTTCGAGGTATTTTTACTTTATGCCCCTGAAAATCCAATTCAGCGGTGAATGGCAAGTGCTTAGTCCTTTTGAAATCAATTTCGCAACGGCTCAACACGGCATTTGCAAGTCCCAGGACGCCGGGCAATCCGACTTCGAATGCCGTATACAAATCGTAATTGTGTGTTCGAGCTTGAAGTTTTTTCTGTAGATCTTGCGCACTATTGACAGTATGAACCAGAGTACCGCCGACCACTTCCTGAAGCAGAATGACATCGACAGGTGTTTTTGCCGCAAATTCAGCGATAGCGTCTAGCCGCTGTTCACGTGTTTCGATTTCAGAAAACAGGAGATTGATGGATAGAATGTTCAGGTGTTTCCGGTCTCCAGCATCACCGCATTGTACCATTGGCACAGCGCCATCGCCTTTTTCGGGGGATTTGCCAGCACAACCGGATAAAACTGCAATGCCGAGAATCACGACGAAGAAAATGCCTCGCATGCTTGGTCTCCTTATTGATGTCGATTAAAAGTATCAAGCAAAGCAGAAAGAGAGTCAAGGATCGTATCAAGTCGATATAGAGAGGCAACAAGCTAACGCTTACTAAAAGTAAATGTGATAAAAACAACGCCTTTTTATCCTGAGGCACGAGGGTGTCCTAGATTTTGTGTAAATGGTTGTTAATAGTGCCGAGGCATTCTTTCGTTAAATTGAATAGTAAACCTGTTTAGTGCAGGCTTCCAATCTTTAAGTGGCATAGACCATTTTTTGGCGA
>JAGNZK010000043.1 GCA_017984435.1 Nitrosomonas sp.
TTAGCATATTGAGATTTGTGCTCTGACCGGAACAGACCGAACAACCTTGATGTGCTGCCGGCTAGTTTAGCATATTGGGATTTGTGCTCTGACCGGAACTCAATGATGTGACTCAATCCGAAATGCTTCAGTTTAGCATATTGGGATTTGTGCTCTGACCGGAACACGCCAGAGTTCGCAAATAGCGAAGTTGTCAGTTTAGCATATTGGGATTTGTGCTCTGACCGGAACTACATTTCTCTTGCTAGAGCTTTTGTTGATAGTTTAGCATATTGGGATTTGTGCTCTGACCGGAACGTAACTTGGATTGTCAGTATCTCCAGGCAAAGTTTAGCATATTGGGATTTGTGCTCTGACCGGAACACGGCGGTAGCTAACGTAATTACCGCCGTAAAGTTTAGCATATTGGGATTTGTGCTCTGACCGGAACAAATATGGGCTTGATGTTAACATCGTCAAGAGTTTAGCATATTGGGATTTGTGCTCTGACCGGAACTGATTCTGTATCCTTTGCGCTATGCGCTATAGTTTAGCATATTGGGATTTGTGCTCTGACCGGAACACAGCCGACGTTAATAAATGGCTTAAAGACAGTTTAGCATATTGGGATTTGTGCTCTGACCGGAACCACCCAGGGAGTTAATGATGTAGCTCTATAGTTTAGCATATTGGGATTTGTGCTCTGACCGGAACGATAAGCCCTCTACAGAAGCCAGTATCAAAAGTTTAGCATATTGGGATTTGTGCTCTGACCGGAACGTAATCGACATAACTATAAAAAATGGATTAAGTTTAGCATATTGGGATTTGTGCTCTGACCGGAACTTGTATTCCAAGTCGTGTACGATTTCCCCAAGTTTAGCATATTGGGATTTGTGCTCTGACCGGAACTTAGCCATGCGCTATATACTGCACTTCGAAAGTTTAGCATATTGGGATTTGTGCTCTGACCGGAACTGTGTTAGTATTTAGTAGTAATTTAATAAAAGTTTAGCATATTGGGATTTGTGCTCTGACCGGAACCCATTTACCAATGCAATAGCTTTTGTCCTCAGTTTAGCATATTGGGATTTGTGCTCTGACCGGAACGCGGTTTCGGTTTCGCAGGTTCCGGCACTGAGTTTAGCATATTGGGATTTGTGCTCTGACCGGAACTACGTGTACAGCATTTGATTTCCCTCAGATAGTTTAGCATATTGGGATTTGTGCTCTGACCGGAACCTGAATGGTCAGTATATCCATGAAATGGTTAGTTTAGCATATTGGGATTTGTCGGTGATGAACCACACAACAAGTTTATCCGGTTCAAAATTAATCATATTGTCAGGACGCTATCTGGCCCGGTCATCAGAGAATGGTGGGTTAAGGAGAACAGGGCAAGCCCTTATACCCTAGCGGAAAAACTTCCTGTCAGTCTCATTCTCACACCGGGAATAGCAGATCGTTAAATTTCGATTTGGCTGACCCGATCAAAACCAGCCAATCGCCTTCTCAAAACATCACTGACCGTACAACCGCTGCCGATGCAGCGGAAAGTACACCGTGTTAGCTTAATGACGGATTTCTGCTACTCCGATGTCAGTGATGCTGAATTTGGCCTATTAACTGATAATTTATTTTATTATATCGACAACATATTGATTGCACGCTAGAAATCCTGTCATCATTCTTTAATGAGTAGAGGTGGGGGAAAGATTCGGGTAGATCCAGAAGAAAGATTTGATCGCACACAATTGTGTGCTTTCTGGAATAGCTTATTAGAAGTCACCTGTGTCAAACTGGGTTGATTCTTTAAAATCCCTCACGATGTTCGGAATGACCAGTGCGGATAATCGGGAAACATTCAGGTGGATTAGTTCAGATCTGAGCTAGTGCAATACGGCTATTTTTCCAATTTATGCTAATGGGATGCAGTTTTACGAAAATCTTCCACAAGTCCTTTCAAATCCCGGATAACTTGTCGAGCTTCATCTTCTTTGAGAGAACGGGTGTGATGATGATGATCTATGGCAATATCATCGAGTTTCATGGTGCTGTAGGGAAGCGTTTCTTTTGAGATATAACTCCGCACTTCCCGTAATAATTCTTCCGGCGTCATTCCAAAGGTTGATAACAAGGCTTTATCATAATCGTATCCGTTATTCACCAAGTAGATATACTCTCCAAGTTTATCCATATTTTGTTTGTTCCCAAATATAAAATAATGCATTAGGGCCCAAGCTTGCGAATGCGCATGAGCGAACCCATTATCATGAAGATAGTTCGTTTGATCTGAGAGGAATTCTTTCATTGGAATCCAGCTAGCTTGAGACTTCATGAACATCCACCGATCATATTGGGGATTTCCGAACGTTACAAGGCCACGATTAAATTCGAAGGTTTCAAACATAGTTGCCAAACCTTCATTGAACCAACTTGGGATAGTGGCAGGATGTTTGGAGATCAAATAATGGATATATTCATGATAGACAATGGGAAATTGAGGATTTTCTTCGAAGGGAATCGCATATATTGCGATATAATTCTTCCCTGAAATAAAGTACCCAGCAGCATTTTCTGACGGTCGAAATGGAGCAAACGAGTTTTTATCCTTGAAGAGGTAGATCCGGACAGGGGCGATTTCCTCAAACGGTGGAATAGTGGTGATTCTTAGTGCAGTAGCACGAAAAACTTCAAATTCTTTTACAACATTCAGTGCAACTTTTTCTTTAGCATTGGTATAAACGATAAAGTTTTTGCTTTGAATTTCCTTCCACTCCTCAAGGTTGGCAAAGGGATCGACAGTTGCACACCCACCTAGCAATAAGAACCACCCCATCACACTCACGCTCTGTGCAATATTCTTATACCAGCACCAAGCCGCATTCTTATTTAAAGAAATTCGTCTCATTCTGTCAATTAGCATTCATGTTTGAATCGTTTTATTGATTGTATTCCGTCAATCCAAGTTGAACAAATGTTGTGGCTCAATAAGACCAGATACTTTATTAAGTCCTTTTTCAAATTCTAGCGATTCATACCAACAATGGTTGTTTGAATACGCAGGTGTGCGCAACCAGAATCTTACGGTAACTGCTGATTACCAATCACCCAATGCAAAACCTGAACAGAACATGCTGAGTTTCCCCTATTGCTTCGACTGCAGACAAAAAACCGAATCTCAGTATGACTTATCGCTATTCACCACAAGCCACTTTCCATTCCGCTTCATCGATGCTGTCCGGTGGTACGATTTCCCATCTCTGCGGTTGACTGTACGAGCGAATCAAATCGCCGTCTTCCATATTCCAACTGAATAACGAGAAAGCCAGTTTTCTCATCTGTTTTTCTTTACAGTCGTATTCGCGGCGGATTTTTTCGGATAAGAATTCAACGCCGGAAGCTTTCTGCACGATGCGATAGTCAAACAAAGCCCACATTTTTACCCGATTGCCTGCCTTGCGGATCGAAGCGATATCGGCATAAGCCGTGTAACCGCCTTTACTGTCGCTCTCACCCACTTTAGTCCATTTCGCCATCGCACCTGTGCTGATGAGAGTCAAGACTACAATTAATAATATTTTTTTCATAAGGTATTATCCGAAAATGCAATTAGTGATTGGATCTCAAGACGCGGTGTCTTGTGGTTGGGCCTGCGTTCCTTCCATTTCTTTCTGCGTAATGGTTATGTTCTTTTTAGCGATAGCTTGTGCATGCGTCACTTTAACGATATCTTTTTTTATAATCTTTTCGCTGTCGACAAATTTAATACTAATACTATGCTCACCAACCGGTACATTAGTCAATGTATAAAGGCATTGTTCATCAACAATGGCATGAGCTAGATGTGGCAATTCTGTCAGGAGTACTTCCATTTTCTTACGATCATTTTCGACTTTTTGACGATCTTCCTCGTTTTCAATTTCGAATTTGATGATGCCGGCAATCCCACCATACTGTGGCACAGTATTAGTTTCCGGGGTAATTTTGTTGGCTACTGATCGTACCATCAGCAGGATCGTTTCTGATGCAAACCCGGCGGTAAATGCTAAGGCAACAGCATTGGTAATATTACTAGGTTCGATCAGATAGTACGCAAGAATTGCAAGGAAAGGGGCTGAAATAAATTGCACCATCTGAAATATCAAGTGCTCACGAAATTCGTACTGTGATAATCTGGGCTGCCTGTTGGTGGCGATATGTTCTGATCCGGCCTGCTTTTGCAGTTCCGGAAGCCGTCTAGTCAAACTGATACTGCCACCCATTAAAGCCATAATAATGAAATACAGTGGGATAAGCAGTCCGTCTTTTACCTCGCAGGTGACTGATTTTCCATATTTCTCATTGCTGTCTCGATTACATTCCTTGATATATCCACCGATGTTGATCACCCATGCATAACCAACACCGGATGATGAAGTTGGTTGGACTTGATCATTTTTACCATCTTCAGATAGTGTAGTTTTCTGCTCTTCATCCTTTTTGTCGATTTTTGCAGGTGGATTTGCGTTAATTTCATCTTTCTTGTTACTTTCCGACGTTGAGTCTGGTTTAGCGTCGGTTGTTTTGTCATTTCCTGTAGCAGTTATCTTCTTATCCTGAAGTTTAGGTTCGCAACGTAAACTCTCTGCTTTGCTATCCAGGGAACAGCCAACAAATACGGCAATCGGCTTCTCTCGAAGCGTTTTAAGATATTTATTGAGGTCAGACTCGGAAAGTGAATTGATAAATGGATAAAAGGTTAACAACAGTGAAATCAACATAAAACCATAAGCAAATATCATCCACTGATTTCGTTGCTCAGACCTGATTCCTTCTAATTTTTCCCTTTCCTTTTGGTCTACTTCGACTGGGATTGATTGGATCGGCTCAGTATAGATTTGCACGAAAATGATGCACATAAAAATAACGACTGAGATTATGGGGATGCCACTTCCTGTTCCCAACAAAGAAATTCCAACAGCAACGACCAAATTAAAAAAATGAGCGGTAGCCCATAACGGGTTAGTTTTTATCCAGATACTCATCCATTCTAGAATCCGTGTCCAATAATCACAAAGAATCTTATTCTTTACATTTACTTGGTTGTTATCTGTCATTTTATTTACCTTCTCCTTAACTGGCGGAGTCACTTTTGAAGTGCAATATGCAGTCGTTATAAAGCTATTTGATTTCAACTCATTCGTATCAGATTAACGTCAATGTCATTCTCGTCAAGAAATTATTCGGATCATTTCATTTTCCGCGCATAAACAACTTATCCAGCTCAGCCAGACTGGTTTCAAACCAGGTAGGTCTGCCATGATTGCATTGGTCGGCACGTTCGGTGACTTCCATCTCACGTAGCAATGCATTCATTTCTTCGATGGTCAGTTTACGGTTAGCGCGGATTGCGCCGTGACAAGCCATGGTGGCGAGTATTTCATTGCGCTTGGCGGTTAAAATCTGGCTGGCGCCATATTCACGGATTTCCCGCAGAATATCGTGAGTTAACTGTGCAATATCGGCATGCTGAAGTGTCCCTGGGACGGCACGTACCGCCAATGTGGTGGGTGAGAGTACTGCAATCTCAAATCCCAGTTGATCCAAGATGGCCTGATTCTCTTCGACGACAGCAACCTCCAAATTATCAGCATAAAAAGTAACCGGAATTAACAGGGGTTGCATCGGTATTTCATGATGATCGAGCGCCTGCTTGAGTTTCTCGTACATGATCCGTTCATGCGCGGCATGCATGTCCACGACTACCAGACCCCGTGCATTTTGCGCCAGAACATAGATACCATGCAATTGCCCCAGCGCAAAACCGAGCGGGTGAATATCCTGTTCTTCCTCAACCACTGCAGTTTGAGCAGGGTTATCCATTTGCGCGACAGGCGCTGTGCTTACTAACGATGGCGGGTATGAATTCGCTTCTGCACTACCAAACAAGGTCCGATAAAAACTCGCAGGTTGCGACACCGTGCTGGGTTTTGCATGACCCATTCCTGAGTAATTTGGAAATGACCGAGGTACTGATGCAGATTCTTGCACAGATTCATCCGTTCTCATTTCCCTGTCAGGTGAAGCCAATGCTTTGTTGATCGCATGAAAAATAAATTGATGCAATGCACGCGATTCGCGAAAACGAACTTCTGTTTTAGTCGGATGCACATTCACATCCACACTTTCGGGATTAATTTCAAGAAACAAAACAAAGGCCGGATGCCGGTCCAAATGCAAGACATCCCGATAAGCTTCGCGTAAGGCGTGCGAAATCAACTTATCACTGACAAAACGGTTGTTGACAAAAAAATACTGCATATCGCGTGAGGATCGCGCATAAGTCGGCAAAGCCACCATGCCGTGCAAATGCATATCCACTGACTGTTCTTCAACAAATGCAGCGCCCTGACTGAATTCCTCACCCAATACCGCTGCGATCCTTTGTGTTGCACTTCCTGCCCGTAACTGACGACGCATTTTTCCATTATGTTGCAAAACAAATTCAATACCGGCCTGGGCCAAAGCAATACGTTTAAAGACTTCATCACAATGCCCAAACTCAGTGGCTTCGGATTTTAAGAATTTACGCCGGGCAGGAATATTAAAATACAAATCGTTGACATCCACAGCTGTCCCGTTCGTCAGCGCAGAAGGTTCCGGTGGTGAGATGGATTTACCATCGACATGCAGTTGCCAGGCATGATCTTGCCCTACTTGGCGGCTGGCTAATGTCAGCCTTGATACTGCCGCGATACTGGCCAGCGCTTCGCCCCGAAAACCCAAGCTGGTGATTCTGTGCAAGTCTTCCAACGTGCTGATCTTACTGGTGCTATGACGCGTCAGAGCTAACAACAATTCATCTTTGGCGATGCCCATACCGTCGTCCATCACACGAATCTGCTTGACGCCGCCTTGCAGGAGTTGCACGGTAATTTTCTTTGCACCCGCATCAACGCTGTTTTCCAGGATTTCCTTGAGCGCCGAGGCGGGACGTTCAACCACCTCACCGGCGGCGATCTGATTGATCAATAACTCGGGAAGCGGTTTAATCACGGACATAAGCAAATAGATGTCTAAAAATTGTTATTATACGGTTGAAATTTTCGCATCCATTGTACTTTGGCAAATCATTCAACTGTATAAAATTATGGGGGGCAATGATGTTATCACTCGATGGCCTGAGAATGCATGTTCCGGATACCGTGTTCGATCAAATTCCCGATTGTGCGGAAAAGTTTAATATCAACATACCATTGCGTCTGGCACACTTTCTCACACAATGCTCACAATAAAGCACCCCGCCGCAAGCAGCGGGGTGTTAACTGCGCTCTTCAATCTGCCGGTTCTCAACCAGCTTTCGCTCTAAGGAGCGGGGAATCGAACCCGCAGAGATTAAAAATGTTCTTCGCACAAGCACATTTCTCTTATATTTTCTGATCATCCCTCAAAAATCTGGAAATACCCATGTACGACATCCCACCCTACCAGCAACTATTTGAGGCCAGTCCGCATCCTTACCTCATTTTGCGGGCAGATGCCAGCTTTACCATTGTTGCGGCAAACAACAATTATCTTGCAGTCACCGGTACCCGGCGAGAAGCGATTGTTGGTCATGGTTTGTTTGATATCTTTCCTAACAACCCGAACGATTACGCCTCCGATAGCGTTAATGATTTACGCACCTCGCTGAACCATGTTCTCAAAGAAAAGCGCCCGGATATCATGAACGTGCAAAAGTACAATATCCCGTTACGCGATGGTAGCGGAAACTTCGAGCTCAAATACTGGAATCCAGTCAACACACCGGTATTTGATAACGAAGGGAATGTTACTTACATTATCCATCATGTGGAAGATGTCACTGAATTTATTGTCGGTCATAAACACGCCATAAACGAGCAACTTTGCGCCAGTGAAATGCGCTTCCAGATCATCTTTGAACGGGCAGCAACCGGTATTGCAATTGTTTCACCCGAAGGGCGTTGGTTACGGGTTAATCACAAACTATGTCAGATCGTCGGCTATCGTCGCGATGAATTGATGGGGCTTGCTTTTCAAGATATCACCCATCCGGATGATCTGGATACAGATCTGAATTATGTACAGCAGGCGCTTGCCGGTGAAATCACCACTTTTTCGATGGAAAAACGCTACATCTGCAAAAACAGCAGTGTTATCTGGGTCAATCTTACCGCGTCTTTAGTCCGGAAACTGGATAATACACCGGATTATTTCATTACCATTGTCGAAGATATTCAAGCTCGCAAAGAAATTGAAGCAAATTTAAAAGAAGCGAAACGCATCGTTAATCTGGGGCACTGGAAATGGGATGTCAACACGAACAAATATACTTGGTCAGAGGAGATCTATCGCATTTACGGTCGTGATTTAAATTTACCGCCACTGAGTTATCAGGAAGCTTCACAGTATTTCACTACCAAAAGCTGGGTTAGTCTTGTCGCTGCTGTGGAAGAATGTGCGGCAAAAGGGTTTGCTTATGAATGTGATGCTGAAGTGGTGCGTTCAGATGGTAGTCATCGCTGGGTTATCACGCGCGGTGAAGCGATACGCGATGCTGGCGGTCGAATCACCGCGTTACACGGTACGATACAGGATATCACTGAACGCAAGCTGGCTGAAGTGGCACTCCAGGAAAGCAAAGAGCAGCTCAAATTGTTTATTGAATACGCGCCGGCTTCGTTAGCTATGCTCGATCAGCAGATGTGCTATCTCGCATTTAGTCAACGCTGGCGCAGCGATTACTCTCTGGGGGATTGTAATTTACTGGGATTATGCCATTACGACATTTTTCCGGAGATCGGTGAGGCGTGGAAAGCTATCCATCTCAGATGTTTGGCTGGAGAAGTCATTCGCGCTGACGAGGATCGCTTCGAACGAGCCGATGGGCGGGTACAATGGCTGCGCTGGGAGGTGCGGCCCTGGTATCTGGCCAGTGGTACAATCGGTGGCATGGTTATTTTCTCCGAGGATATCACGCATCAGAAACAGACCGAGAAAACGCTTCAGCTCAATGCCGATTTGGAAAAGCGAATTACGGAACGCACCGCGGAACTAAAAACGCTTAATCAATCATTGGAAAGTTTCGTTTATTCCGTTTCCCACGATCTGAAAGCACCGCTGCGCGGTGTCGAGGGTTACAGCCGTCTCCTGGAAGAGGATTACTTTGACCGACTGGATGATGAGGGGCGCTTGTTTATCAGCAACATTCGTGCCGGCGTAACGCGGATGAATGAGTTGATCAATGATCTGCTAGCTTATTCACGCATGGAACGATGCAAACTGGAATCCAATGCGTTGGATTTGACTGCGGTCGTTCATCAAGTGTTAGCGGAATGCGACAAAGATATTGCTTCACATCAGATTGAGATTGTCATCCATCTGTCGCCACTCATCGTACACGGCGATCGTGAAGGTTTGGCGCTGGTGTTGCGTAATCTGCTGGAAAATGCAATCAAATTCAGCAAGCATTCCCCGCATCCACGCATCGAACTCGGTGCTTCTCACGGTGATCATCATGTTATTTTATGGATTCGTGACAATGGCATTGGTTTTGACATGAAGTATAATCAGCGCATTTTTGAGATTTTCGAGCGCCTCCATCGACTGGAGGATTATCCAGGAACGGGTGTCGGTTTGGCGCTGGTCAAAAAAGCCATGCAACGCATGGGAGGTCGGGTATGGGCGCAGAGCGTACCGAATGAAGGCGCAACTTTCTATTTGGAGCTGTCTGCAGCACAGGAATCCAAAATAGCTATGGAGTAAACCATGATAAACGCATATCCGCCGATTCTTCTCGTCGAAGATAATCCTCTTGACGTTGATCTTGCCTTGCGCGCTTTCCGGCGCCGGAAACTCGCCAATCCTGTATTGGTAGCACGGGATGGTGAGGAAGCGTTAGCATGGATACCCCGCTGGGAAGCAGGAGAAACACAGCCGACCGTTATCTTGCTAGACCTGAATTTGCCTCGTATTGATGGCCTCACTGTGTTGCGAACACTGAAAGCACACCCAGTGCTACGCCGTATTCCGATCGTCGCGCTAACCACTTCCAAAGAAGATCGCGACATGCACACTGCCTATGACTTAGGTGTCAATTCGTATATTGTCAAACCGGTAGACTTCGATAACTTTATGGCCGTAGCACAGCAGATAGAGCTCTATTGGTGCGTTTTCAACGCACTGCCCAAATAAACACGATGCGTGTTCTCTATATTGAAGATTCCGCCAGTGATGCTGACTTAGCCCGGCGTACCTTGGCGCGGACCGCGCCTGAAATTAAACTGGAAATAGCGGTGACGTTGACTGAAGGGTTAAAACAACTGACTGAACCAGATTTGTACGACTTGTTGTTGGTTGATCTTTCCTTACCGGATGGTTCCGGTTTGGAAGCACTGGCCAGCGTACGGGAACACAGGCTACCAATAGCAGTTGTAATTCTCACCGGTTCAGGTGACCAAGATTCAGCCATTACCGCACTAAAAGCCAGTGCGGATGGTTATCTGATCAAACGGGATGATTATCTGGAACGTCTGCCTCGTACGTTGCGTAATGCACTGGATCGTTTCCGTTGCAGCCTTGATCGCAATCAACCCGTACTGCGTATTCTCTATATTGAGCATAATGTTTCCGATATCGATCTGATGCGTCGCCATTTGGCTTTGCATGCGCCGCATATTCACCTGACCGCGGTGACAAATACCCAAGATGCTCTGGCACTTTTATTTACTGACCCGGTCGAGCAGACGACTGCATTTGATGTACTCCTGATTGATTACCGTATGCCCGGAATGAATGGCCTAGAGTTCACCAAACTACTGCGCAACGATCGCAAGTTGGATATCCCCATCGTGTTAATTACAGGTCAGGGCAGTGAAATGGTGACTGCTCGCGCATTGCATTTGGGCGTGGACGATTATTTATCCAAGCATGAAGGCTACCTCTACGAAATCGCGGCCACAATGGAAAAAGTACAGCACCAGGCAGAGTTGACACGCGAACGAATCAGCTTAAAGAAAACCAGCCTGCGTCTTTCCCACTTGCTGGCTGCCAGCCCGACCATTCTATACAACTTTCATTTTGTAGGAAAAACGCTTCAATCCATCTGGGTCAGCGAAAACATCGAACGACTGCTCGGTTACACGCCGGAAGAAGCATTAGCGCCAGACTGGTGGTATTCACATGTGCATCCGGACGATCGTGAAGCGGTATTAGCGCGTCAATCCATTTTATTCACTGACGGTCAGATGACCCATGACTATCGGTTTTTCCACCGCACCGGACGAATCGTCTGGATTCTGGATGAACTTCGTCTTGTACGAAGTATTGATGGCCAGCCTCTGGAAATTGTAGGAGCCTGGTTGGATATCAGCGAGCACAAACGAGCAGAACTGATACGCGGGGCACATCAATCCGCATTGGATCTGATCGTTACCAATCACCCGCTCTCAGTAATTCTCAATGACATTGCTCAGCGCTTGGAGACCATCAATCCCGATATGCTGGTCTCTATCCTGCTGCTGGATAAGCATACCGGCCGCCTTAAGCACGTTGTGGCGCCAAGCTTGCCGGATGATTACACTGCGGTTATCGATCAGTTGAAGATCGGGGACGGCGTGGGCTCCGGTGGTACATCAACGTGGCGCGGTGAACCGGTGATTGTCTCCGATATTGATCATCATCCGTATTGGCAGCCTTATCTGGAATTAACACGCAAAGCCAATCTTCATGCATGCTGGTCAGTGCCCTTCAAGGATGAGGCAGGAAAAGTACTAGGCATCTTTTCCATTTATCACCATACCCCTCGGGAACCTGTACCTGCCGATCTGATATTGATCAATGAATTTGTTTCCATCACTGCATTGGCTGTACAAAAGGTATATGCAGCAGAAACCTTAAAGCAAGCTGCAGCCGTATTTGAATCCACTCGGGAAGGGGTGGTCATTACCGATATGGAATCACGTATCGTTGCCGTCAATCGCGCTTACACTGAAATTACCGGTTACAGCGAAGCACAAGTACTCGGCAAAAACCCAAAGATCGTCAAGTCAGGACGGCACGACGAAGCGTTTTACCAGACAATGTGGACCAGTCTTGGCCAGACAGGTTATTGGTGCGGAGAAATCTGGAGCCGCCGCAGCAATGGCGAGATTTATCCACAATGGCTGACAATCAGCACAGTATGTAATGACCGAAATGAGCCTTGCAACTATGTCGGTGTATTTACTGACATTACTCAAACAAAGCAATCTGAAGCACGCCTCATGCATCTTGCCCACTACGATCCATTAACCGGCTTGCCAAACCGCCTGTTAGTGCAATCACGTTTACATCATGCCATTGAACGGGCACAACGGCACAACTACCGGATTGCAACGCTTTATCTCGATCTGGATCGTTTCAAGAATGTCAATGACAGTCTGGGTCATCCCATCGGAGATGAACTCTTGATTATGTTGGCCTCTCGCTTGAAGAAACGACTGCGTGAGGAAGATACCTTGGCGCGATTGGGTGGTGACGAGTTTCTGCTGGTACTTGAAGAAATAAAAGATCCCAGCGAGCCCGCCACCGTCGCACAAACTTTGATTAATCTGCTCACGACACCATTCACTTTGCCAAGCGGTCACGAGATCTTTATTAATGCCAGTGTCGGTATCAGTCTTTTCCCAGATGATGCGAACAGCGTCACCGAGCTGATCCAGCATGCTGACATGGCTATGTACTTGGCAAAACAAGAAGGTCGCAACACGTATCGTTACCATACGGAGGCCTTAAGTATCGCTGCCAAGGAGCGCTTGATACTGGAAACCCGCCTGCGCTATGCGCTCACTGCCGGAGAGTTCATCCTCCACTACCAACCCCTGATTCATGCCCGTAGCGGCCAAGTAGTGGGAGTTGAAGCCTTAGTACGCTGGCAACCGCCTGGTAAAGCCATGGTGCCGCCGGGAAAATTTATTCCTATTGCCGAAGAAACCGGACTGATCGTGCCACTCGGCGAGTGGGTATTACGCACTGCGTGCGCTCAGGGTCGTGCCTGGATGAATGCCGGTCTGCCACCATTCGTGATGGCGGTCAATCTATCTGTTCGACAATTTCAATCTGCGAATTTGATCGAATTAACACAACGCGTATTGACAGAAACGGAATTTCCAGCCAATTGCTTGGAACTGGAATTAACCGAAAGCATGTTTATGGAACATGCGGAACAATCCATTGATACCCTGAGAACTTTAAAAGCTTCCGGAGTCCAATTGTCAATCGATGACTTTGGTACCGGTTATTCCTCATTGACTTATCTGAAACGCTTTCCCATCGACAAGCTCAAGATCGATCAGAACTTCGTGCGCGGCTTGGCCCATGATCCTAACGATCGTGAGATTGCCGCTACCATCATTGCTATGGCGCGCGGCCTGAAGCTAAGCGTACTCGCCGAAGGCGTGGAATCTGAACAGCAATTGGACTTCCTGCGCCAGCATGATTGTGATTATTATCAAGGATTCCTGTTTCATCGCCCTGCACCGGCCTTAGAGATTGAAGCATGGTTACGTGAGAAATCGTTGCTCAAATAATGCTTTTTTACTAACCACTAAAAGCAGTAAATACTAGCGTGATGGGTTATAAAAAAACTCACGCATCAAGAAATCTTCCAGTCCTGTGGTATCTTTCTCACGCGCAGATAAAACAACCACGCGGTGCAACCGGTGTGATTCCCAATTGAAATCCTCTTTGTAATGCTCACGAATCAACTGGATCATTCTGCGAACGATGGCACGTTCGACATCGCCATCCGGCCCGGCGTCGACTTGAATCATTTGTAGCCGGGGATTGCTCTGGCCCGACGTCCAGGCACGGAATGAAAACTCAGCCGTTCTTGGGCCTATGCGGAGAATTTGAAATATTCCGCTGGTACCGGGAGCCTGCAAATTCCTTCTGACATTCGCCATACGGATCTCATCGGCGGAAGGCTGAGGTGCGGCGCTATTTGCAGCCACACTTTCCTGATTATCAAAAATGCCTTCCGCACGGCGGCGAGCCCTGTTCTGATTAATATAATCGGATAGATCTGTAGGCGCATCCGGCGCATCCGGCGCAGCCTTGGGCAGATCTTTGGTGATCACTTTTTCTTTAGTAGGTTTCGTTGGCGTAGGTTTACTGGGCTTTTCAACCACTTTAGGCTTGGGTGGTAAGCGCGATGGCGGACTCTGAACAGGACGCGGCGGTAATTTTTGTACCGGCTTCGTTTCTTCTACGACGTTAGGTTTCTCCTGCTGTGGTGCTGGCGTGCTTGGCGGAGAAGCAGGCAGCGAATTTTTTGCATCTTCTGTTTCGTTCAGATCGATAAAGCTGGCGGCAATCGGAGGTGGCGGTGTTATAGGCTCTTCCTCAGGTAATGACAAGAAAAAACCCAATCCCCAGATAATCAGCAACCAGACGAGCGTAGCCAGCGGCAATGGCCACCACAGGCGGATTTCTGTCGATCTGGAACTTGCCATGCTATTCTGCGTTATTTATGTTTGACCGCAATCAGAAAATGCTGGGCACCGGCAGACCGGGCACGCAACATTGCCTGCACGACAATACCTTGCGGCGCCTCATTATCTGCGGACACAATCAGTTTCTGTTTTGAATCTGCAAGTAACGGTTTGAGTGTAGTCGCCAGCGTATCGAGCGTGACAACAGTCTGATTGATATAGATTTTACTGTCTTTGGTCAGCGTCAGCGTCACCGGTTTTTCAGCACTGAGCTTCTCGGCCTCACCTTCGGGCAGATTGACTTGTAGCGAATCCAGATTCTGCATCGATAAAGAAGCCAGCATAAATGTCGCCAGCAAGAAAAACATCACGTCGATCATCGGGATGATTTCGATTTTACCTTTGTGAATTACGCGCGATTTACGGAGCTTCATGAGGACTGTCCTGTTGATCCAGACGGATGTGGTCGATCAGCCGCGTACCCAGGCGTTCCATCTCATCCATCGTCAGTGACTGCAAGCGAGAAAAATAATTGAATCCAAACAATGCCACCAGCGCTATTGCCAAACCCACCACGGTTGCAATCAGGGCTTCTGCAACGCCGCCGGTCACTGCAGTAGGGTTGACAACACCTTCACTCCCGATAACCTGGAAGGCTCGCATCATACCAACCACAGTTCCCACCAAGCCCAACAGCGGTGCCGCAGTTACAATAGTTTCCAGTGCCCACAACCGGCGCGCCAACGCCTCTTCAATGATTTGCGCTTCATCGGCAGCACGGGATTCTGTCCACCATGCCGGTTTATGCCGATTGGAAATCACCACTTCAAAGAAGCGTTTGTAATAATGACGGCTATCCAACCCGGAAAGTATTTTCTCCAGATCATCCCATTTGAAGCCATACGTTTCTACCAGGTTTAATAAATCGCTGGAAAGGCGTGCAAACCGCCAATAGATAAAGGCTTTCTCAAGCATTATGGCCACAGCGACAATCGCCAGTAAAGCCAGTGGCACGATAATAATTCCACCAAGCTTTAACATGACCCAGGCTTGATTTAATTCTTCCATAGTAACTCCAAATTAAGGATGTTCATAAAGTGCTGCCAGTACCCTATTAGAAAATTTATCCAACATAGGAAATCCTCGCAATCAACCCAACTGTAAAAAACAACTGCTATTCCGGATATAATAAATAGGCAATCGGTGCATCGTCGTGTAGTGCCATTGAATAACTGAAAGGAACCTAACACTGGACCGGATGGTTGCTAAGAATAGTTGAAAACATCAGCAGTTGGAACTACTTCATAGAAAAATGATGTGCCTCTACAACAGTGTGCGGTATTGTCGCAAAACCAACACAGATTAATTCAGCGTTTGGAAATTTTGAAAAAAATAAACTAAAAAATAATAATAGTGATCAAATGAGAAAATGTTTACTGGTAGTATCGCTACTAATCGTTGCCATCCCTGTACAAGCCGAGTGGACTATCGTGGATTCCATTGCAAAGCAAGGTGAAACCCATTATTTTGATCCAAAAACCCCGCAAAAGAATGAGTCATTCAAAAAAGTCTGGATATTATCCAGCTATGATCAGAAGCAAAAAGGCGGATATCATGCGATTAAGTCATTATATGAATTCGATTGCTCTCATCGCAAGGCACGATCGATCACTATGCTGTTGTATCCGGACAAAAAAGCTGTCGGTACTGTCATTGGCGCCCATCATGACGAATCCCAAGATTGGTTCAGTTTTACATCCAGCTCAATTTTCCAGCATATATCAGAAATTATTTGCATTAACTGAACAATCTCCGGGCAGTCGATACAAAACATGGCAGCAAATTAGATAGTTCATTGTAATTTTTTGGATTCCAGTAAGAATAAGAACGCATACTAATCTTTCGATTCACTATATTTTCTCTATTGCCAGTTGGATTAGGTCAAATCTTGTGCTTTAATTTACAGCTCATCCTCTTTAATTCGGCATCTTGGAGATACGCAATGGGTAAAACCTTAGTATTCATCGTCTTGTGTGTAATTTCATTTCACACCACTGCAGGCAATGATCTCTTTGGACAACCGCAACGTCTCTGTTCGGCTTTGGCTTCCGAGGAACTACGCGCGAAGGGAGGCTGGAAACCCAATAAAGCGGTGCCGGGGGAATGGTCGTGCATCAGCACGTATGTTCCTTTTGGCACAGCCGGCTCGAACGGTATGGAGAACAACATCGCTTTTTATGTGCATGGCGCGAATCCCGGTCGAGCAAACGACATTCGTATCAAAGTCAACGTTAATAATGCCAAAGAACGTACTCAGGCATTCTCACGCCTTAATTCAGCTGCTAAAACTTTGTTCAAAGCCATCGCTCAGCCTATTCCTCCAGAACTATCGAAAGCCATAACACAACAAAAACCTATCCTGCTCAATACATTGTTTGGAAAGATTGAGTTGATTCTTAAGCCCGGTGCAATTGACAGCTTCAAGATTGTACTTATGATTATCGATTCTCCATCCCTCAAAAAATAAACACACAATCATTCCGTGTAAGGCTTTGGCTTATTAAGGTTACTGTCGGAAAAGTCACTGGCTATTCAAACGCATTTCTAATGAGCAATGTATCGATGCCGCAATCGTCTGCGACGAGCTTGAAATCCCTAGTTAAGCAGCCTGGAAATCCGTAGTCAAGCGCGTTGATTCTTCTTTTATTACGCCGTAACACTCGCAAGCAGTAGTCTCTAGCTTTACTCTATCCTTAAGCTCTATATGACCGCGACGGTAATCAATCATACCAGCCTGCTGCAATTTCCCTGCCACCTCCGTGATACTTTCTCGGCGCACGCCAAGTATATAAGCTATTGATTCCTGGGTCATTGACAAGCTGTTAGAACGTCCACGGTCAAAACTTAATAATAGCCAACAGCACAGTTGCTGCTCCAGGGCATGCCGCCGATTGCACGCAGTAGCTTGCGACATTTGTACAAAAAGTGTTTGGGCGTAACGTAGTATCAATTTCCTCAGCGTTCCGGCGCGGCGACCTTCACTACGAACTAAAGTGCCCTGCAGCGATTCTATGGAGATACGGTAACCGTGGCCTGTCAAGTTGATAATCGCCTGTGTCAGCGCCACATTCCTAGTTCCCATTAAAGCTGAAACGCCTAGTACGCCTTCATTGCCGACCATGGCCACTTCCACTGATGTACCATCTTCCAGGCAACACAATAAAGAAGCTGTAGCAGTAACCGGAAAATAGACATATTGCAATTTATCATCCGGCTCGAACAACACTTCAGAGCGTGACAATGTAACCAATTCAAGGTGAGGCGCTAAGTGTTCAAACTCGGCTTGCTTCAGTGCACACAGAATTTGATTTTCTCGAGGGTCACAAGTGATTGACATGTTAGTCATTGGTTAGGATTTTAGTCAGTTAACAAGCTGGATATACTCATTTGAGTACGTGTAGCGCTGAAACTCATCACACCGATGAAATAGCACCTCACCGCAAGCGGTGAGGTATTAAATGCGCTCTCTAACCTGCTGGTTCTCAGCCAGCTTACGCCCCAAGGGACGAGTAATTAAACCCAAAGAAATTAAAACAAAACTCAATTTCTTCTAGGTATCGATTCAAAGTACACTTTTAATGTATGTGTTTGAATTTTGCCAGAAGGTATCGAACAAATTCTAGAAAAATTCAATACGGCAACCAGTATATCAATAAATACCTAGCCACATACTATGGGAGACCTTTGTAAAACTATCCATTGCTGCTGCAGATTCTTAAAAATCTAACTCAATGTCGAAATTCTGGGAAATTTTTTGCAAGAACCAAGAGACAAAGACATTATTACGCCATTTCTTGGTTAGAAGACACAATCAGCTTGTGGTTGCCGTGGTAGAAGCTTCTCAGCATACAATCGTGGCAACCTTTTCAGGTTATACGCCATAGCCTGCAGGATATGCCAGGCATGTGCTTTGGCTTGACCGTAGTAACGCAGGATCTTGCTACCAAACCAGCGTGTCTGACTGCCAAAGGTACGTTCCACGACATACCGGGCTTGGGTAATTAAACGATTGCGATGTATCTGCCGCGCAGTCAATGGTTTGTTCTTCAAGGCTTTATCCTGTATGCCATTTTTAATGCCTCGTGCTTTCAAAGATTCACGATGTTTCTGACTACAGTAAGCTTTATCAGCATGAACCCGGGTACCTGGTACGATCTCGGCTTTATCGAGCAGCGTTAGCAGCAGCTTGCTGTCATGGCAATTAGCGGCTGTTGAAACAACAGCCATCACCAAACCATTGTGATTAACGAGCGTATGCTGTTTATAACCAAAAACCGACTGGCCGCCTTTTCTAACCCAACGCGCCTCAATATCGACACCAGGTTGAGTGACCGCAATGACCCGCATGGATGTTTGTGCGTCTGTTTCGTCATCACGCTCTTCGCGATCACTAACCACTTCATAGGCAGGCCGGGTCTTTGGCTTGCGTGGGCTATGCGTGATGCTGCCGTCAACGTGACAGAACAGAGTGATCCGGTACTTCATCTTCCAATGACAATCCCAGAAATCGCATCACGTGCAAATTAGAATTAGCCATCTCTTCAACCACTTCATCACTTAAACCACCATTCCAGATTCCTGCAACAGCACTTTGGAAAGCAACAATCCAGAATAGGCAGAACGTCCTGTTATCTCCGATTTCGGTGCATAATGAACTGAGATCACTTTCTCTATCCACTCCCAGTCTATCAATTGATCAATCTGCTTCAAGAAATTCCCTTTTCGGGTGCGGCGCGTTACATCATATTCAGAGAAGTTCACCGAATTGACTCAGCACTATGATTCAAAAATAAATTATATCATGTCGCGTAGCTAAATCTGCTTTTGACCGTGCAGAGGCCTCTGCTGGTTATAACGGCCTATAGGAAATCTCTCTCTTACTGAAAAACTATTCGATATTTATGTCACATAGTCAGTTATATCAGGAGGGTAATTTTCTGACAAACAATATTTCTTATGACAAAACCATTACTTTTCCTAAGGTCTATTGACATTTCACATTTTCTAAAAAATAACTGAGGTATAATAATTTTAGTCGGCTAGAACCTAAGGAGTTTTCTACGCGATCGGTAGATATTTTTGAAGCAAAAACAAAACCTTCTAAGTTTTTGAAATTTAGTGAGCCTATTAAGGCTACAAATCACAGAAAAAGAGTTGCGGTAATTTGTCCGAATCACGCCCCTTGATCAGGAACAAGTGAAGCGAGGTATTAAAGCACTCAGTAAGGTAGATAAGCAGACGACACTAACGACATGGGCGATTACACCAGTAAATCCTACTCCATGGCGATTGTGCAGAATACGGATTGCCGAAAGTATTACCGTTTGCCCGATAATCAGCCGTTTTGAGTACTGCCAGCGTGAGGGCGCGATTAAAGGCAGAGAAAGAACGCATCAGGGCAAAGTCTACAATGGAAAAACTCCTAGGGAGGCTTTGCTCAGTAGCAAATCAGTTTAGAACAGGAAAAGCCCGAATCAAATCTAATCTGACAGATATCCAGTCAAATTCGGTTACCGTACGATCTGATCTGAGGTAGTACATATGGAATACTTGTCTCAAAACGTCAATAGACCTTAGTAAAATACCACTATTTTATGTAACTCGCACAGGAGGCTCCGTCCGTGTTATTTGGAAAGTTTATGTTTTTAGTTGCTACATTAACGGCACCTTTCATGGTATGGAACCTTGTTTGTCCTAGTCGCGGAAAAGGTGAGTGGGACATTCAAATCACGCAACATGACGTTGTTTGGCAACCTCCAGAAAATGTTGGCGAAAAGATTTTAAATCTCCTAATCTCTGAAATATCAATAATCATCTGCGAGTCGTTCAAAAATACTGATGTCGGCAACTACTACGGGGAGCTGCCTCCAAGGTTGTACATGCCCAGGATTACAACCATCACGGACTCCAGATCTGAAATGCTTACTTGGCTGAGGAACTCGCTATGAGGAAGAAACCGATTCCCGCTGCATCGTCATTCTTTCGACAGATGATCGACTTGGTGCCTCATTTCATCTTCGCGAAGGATACCGACGGACGTTACATTTTGGCCAATGAAGCGGTGGCCAAGGTATATGGAATTCCCGCCGAGCAGATTTGTCAGATGCGCGACGCGGACTTCGCACCCAACGCCGAAGAAGCTGCGGGTTTCCGCCGCGACGATCTGGAAGTGCTTCGGACAGGGAAAATCAAGCATATCAATGAGGTGATTACGGATTACGACGGCAATGTTCGCGAGTTGATGACCACGAAGGTTCCATTCGATAGCCCTGAGACAGGACCGGGTGTGCTCGGCATCTGCATCGATGTCACCGAACGCAATGCTGCACTTCGAAAGATCGCCTATTTGGCGGAACACTGCCACTTGACGGGACTTCCAAACCGTTCTCAGCTCGTCGTGTTTCTCGAAGAATCCATTCGGGATGGCGAACCCTATGCACTGCTTTTCGTCGATCTTGATAACTTCAGCAACATCAACGACTCTCTCGGGCACAAAGTGGGAGATGCCTTTCTCAAATACATCTCGGCTCGGTTTGAACAAGCCTGCGACCCGAAAGACTTCGTGTGTCGATTCGGTGGAGACGAGTTCATCTTCGTGCTTCGTAATACGAGCACCGATGCGGTCAGTGCGTTTTCCTCAAAACTTCTGTGCATCGCGGCAGAACCGGTCACGATCGAAGGAATGACGCTGGCAAGTTCGTGCAGCATCGGCATCGCACAGTCGCCAGAGCACGGGACGACTAAGAATGTACTCATGAAGCACGCCGATGCAGCGCTTTACAAGGCGAAGGCTCGCGGACGAAACACGTTTCAATGGTACTCGGAAGAATTGCAACATGCGGCGGATCGACGACTGCTCATCTACAATGGACTTCAGACCGCAGTGCGCAATGCCGAACTAGAATTGTACGTTCAGCCCATTGTTGATGCTCAATCAGGCGTCTACGTCTCTGCTGAGGCACTGCTTCGATGGCGCTCTCGCGAGCTCGGCCCCATTCCTCCGGACGAGTTCATCCCATTGGCGGAAGAAACAGGTCTCATTGGCATGATCGGTAATTGGGTGATTGAAGAAGCATGTCGGGTGCAGCGAGCTTGGCTCGACCGGGGTATCGACCTTCACCTTAGCGTTAATGTTTCTGCGCGGCAATTGCTCGAGCCTGGTTTTGAATACTACTTTCGAGAGGCTTGCCGCGTGGCTGGCGTGCCGCCAGAGAAAATTGGTGTGGAAATCACCGAAGGTGTCTTGCTGGGTGACGTTGAATCGGCGTGCAGCGTGTTATCTTCTCTCGCTGATAGCGGCGTAACGGTCTCGGTGGATGACTTTGGTGTGGGGTATTCAAGCTTGAACTATCTGCGAAAGTTACCACTCACGTTTCTGAAGATCGATCGGTCCTTCGTCAAGGACTGCGTAGAAAACCCTGACGATGCGACTCTCGTTCGCACGATCATCATGTTGGCCAAGAACTTGAGGTTACGAGTCGTGGCCGAAGGTGTGGAGACTGAAGCGCAGATAAGCTTCTTGCGTGCAGAAGGCACTGATCTTTTCCAAGGATATCTGTACGCGAAACCAATGCCTGCTGGCGATATCGCAGCGTGCCTAGAAGATGGGCGAACCAAGCCGGAACACGTGCTACAAGTTCGCTGATAGGTTGGATAATGATTTGCGTGTGCCGCAGATGTAACATGCTATGAACCATAGTTTCCGGATTGTTATGCTTTTATGCGGCGTAAGTTTCCATACTTGATGAAATTCTTGTTTCAGCTTAAAACACCCGACCAATCTCTCCAGGCCTCCAGCGCATTCAGTATTTTCTGAGCATTCTCATCGGTTTTATGGGTTTCGCGCAATACCGCAATCTGCACCGAGAATTCGATCAAAGTAAGGCTTCTGCCGCCAGTGCCTTGCGTCAGGCGTTGCAAGCGTGTCTGCTCCCATCGGTCAATTTCTACAGGCGTCAATGTTTCCGGCCAGTTACGGGCGCGGTAGCGGAATAGCAGTTCAGGCAGCCTCGGATCATGAAACTCAAACTGCGCATTTGCCAGTTGTTGTGGTGAAGCACGTCGTATCTGTGCCAATGACGCAGCATCCGCATTGTCCAGAAAACCATCATATAAGGCGACATCCACATCACCGGACGATTCAAATGTCCGGCTGGTATACGCGGCGGCCACGCGCTGGAAAAAATCCGGATGCGCGCACAATGTTTGCCAATGCTGGTAGCACGCATCCATATCGAGTCCGATGCGCTCAGCGGCTTCGGTGTCCAAGGTGTTGCGCGGCGCCAGCGCCGGGCATTTATTGATCTTCACCGATTTCACCGGTAGCCGTTGCATGCCTTCGGGCAATTCGTCGCTGCGGGTAAACAACAACTCGCCTAGGCTGTTTACATCCAGGGATAAAAACATTTCCGGGTCATGGCGCAAATCGTATACCAATACGCTATTGTTATTGCCCGGTTCGGTGATGAGCGGCATGACCAGAGAGGTACAGCCGATTTTTGCCGGATACATGCGCGTCGTGTGCAGCACCGGATTATGCGTGGTTAGATCAAGCTGGCCTGCGGCCTTGCGTTTATCGCGCAGTTGCAATAGCCAATCGTAGAGGCGCGGTTGCTGGGTACGCAGCAAGCGTGCTAAAGCAATGGTGGCGCGCACATCGGATAACGCATCGTGCGCGGATTCATGCAGAATGCCGTTGGCGACACCCAGATCTTCCAGGCGAAAACTGGGCTGACCTTCTTCGTGTTGCGGCCAAACGATACCGGCGGGGCGCAGGGCGTACGTCATACGCACCAGATCAATAATGTCCCAGCGCGAATTCCCTTGCTGCCATTCGCGTGCATAGGGATCATAGAAATTTCGGTACAGCGTGAAACGCGTCACTTCATCATCAAAACGCAGCGAGTTATAGCCGACACCGCAAGTATTTGGTTGCGAAAATTCGGTATGAATACGCGCAATAAACTCCGGTTCGGGTAACCCTTTTTCGTCGGCGAGTTGCGGTGTGATGCCGGTGAGCAGGCAAGCTTCCGGATGCGGCAGGAAATCGCGGGTTGGTTTACAATAAATAACCAGCGGTTCTCCAATCTCGTTCAACGCTTCATCGGTACGTACCCCGGCAAATTGGGCGGGCCGGTCGCGCCTCGGATCAGCGCCGAATGTTTCATAGTCATGCCAGTAAAATGTGAGTGACATTATGGATTGTTGGTATGTATGGTTGGGGTACTGCTGAGATGTTGACTATAAAGTAGATTGGTTTTGCAGTAATTATAGATGTATATTACGAAAAATTTTTTATTCAAATAAAAAAGGACAGAGTAATATGACACGTAAACTCATTAGTTCAGGTTCCACCTTTGAACACGAAATCGGTTACTCGCGCGCAGTGGTCGAGGGCAACTGGGTTTTGGTTTCCGGCACTACCGGTTTTGATTATAGCAAAATGACCATCTCTGACGATTTATTGGAACAGGCGGAACAATGCTTCAAAAATATCGAGGCGGCGCTCAATCAAGCGGAATCAAGCATGAAAGATGTCGTGCGTGTCACGTACGTATTTCCCAAGGCAGAGGATTTTGAAAAATGCTGGCCGATTATGCGCAAATATCTGGGCGATGTCAGACCGTCGGCCATGATGCTGGCTGCCGGTTTGTCCGATCCGCGTATGAAAATAGAGATTCAGGTGACGGCTTATCGTGCGGAAATTTAATTGTAGAAGGATTGTATCCGCTATGGTTAACGAAGGGAGGGAGAGTTGTACTGTGCAATAATGCGGCGTTATGAATAATTATTTTCAGAGTAATTAGTCCACCCTGAACAATTCTATTTTCAGGCATAAGCGCCAGCAAGACGATGATTGGTTCTGTCATCATTGGTTGGTAGCCAATCCAAGCGTAAGAAAATCAAGACAAGAAGAAGTCGCAGCTTCCTCAGAATCATCCGCAGGTTGTGTCCGCAACCGCAGAGGATGGCATGAAAGGCATCGCCATCTGCGCCTTTCAGCCAGTTTCTGCGAAGGCGGCCG
>JAGNZK010000044.1 GCA_017984435.1 Nitrosomonas sp.
TACGAGGAGGTATATCTGCACGCCTACGACAGTGTAGGTGATGCAAAACAAGGCTTAGAAAAATATTTCATGTTCTACAACCAGAATAGACCTCACACCGCACTTGACGACAAAACACCCAATGAGTTCTACTTCGATAACCTGCCTGCAATGCAAAAAACAGGGTAGGCATTTACGCAAGATTTCCACTTAAGAAATGCAAAAAACTGTCCAATCAAGTGAGGCCACTTCTATAGTTCCGCTTGCTCTGATCGGTGTTACAATTGGTTTGCTTATGACGAACCAACCGTTTGGTTTTATGTCGTTGCTGGGAATCTTAAGCCTGGCAGGTATGCTCATCAAAAATGCTATTGTCTTAATTGATGAAATCAATTTGCAAAAAAAGAACAAGGAATTGATAACAGCCATTGTCGATTCAGGTGCTAGCCGTTTAAGGCCTGTGGCTATGGCGGCACTAACGACAGCCTTAGGTATGATCCCGTTATTATTTGACGCTTTTTTTGCAGCGATGGCCGTGACGATTATCGCCGGTTTGGTTTTTGCAACGGTACTAACGATGATCTTGGTGCCCGTCTTATATAGCAGTTTTTACAACGTAAAGCCACATCATTAATTTGTGAGGTTAATCTGGTAAGCAACAAAACAGTTAGATCGAATTAACTTAATGGCTACCTTAAAACAACACAACTTTTATTCTTGTTAGCAGGGTTGTTATTTTTACTACTCGCGATTCTATTACTGAAGGATTTGACAGGAAAAAATTATCAGCATATCTCTGAGTTTACTTTTTCAATCTTTCTTTTAATTGGAATCTGGAGTTTGTATAAGGCGCCTCATATATTTTTGTTTGGTGTTGTTTTGACAATTATCGGTATTACGGGAAACCTGCTTGCCATTTTTACAGAAGTATTTTTTTTCGTTCTACTATCGTTAAGTTGCTATATTATTTTTTTGTTACTATCAATCAGTTTGGCTATCCGGCAAATTGTTCTAGCAAACGCCATCGATTTTAACAGCCTTGTTGGCGGCATTTGTATCTACCTATTACCAGGGGTTATTTGGGAGCTATTTTATATAATGGTAAATGTTTTGATCCCCGGTTCATTTAACATTTCAACTAGTGAGAGTGCTTTTGAGCAATTGCAGGATTTCATATATTTCAGTTTTGTTACGCTAGCTACGCTCGGTTATGGCGATATTGTGCCCCTTAGTGCAACAGCGCGTGCACTATCAATAATTGAAGCGGTGTTTGGACAATTCTATATTGCTATTTTGGTGGCAGGATTAGTGGCTGCCTATATTACAAAAAGAATGCCGTCACAGAAATGTTCTTCATAAATTTTTATTAAAGCTATAGTTATGTTTATTACTACCAAAAAAAACGATAAAGCCGAAGGTTCATGTGCCATGCCTTACTTGACGATGCACGGGATAAAATTAATATCGTGTTTGTTAATACTTATCTTTTTATCAAAGCCCGTATATGCGGATGCGCTAAATGATATTTTGAAATCCGGAGTATTGCGAATTGGCGTTACTTTGTACGAACCATGGGCATTTAAGGATGAAAAAGGCAGTCTGAATGGTTTTGAAATACAAATGGCCAAACAACTCGCCAGTGATCTAGGTGTAAAACCACAATTCAACGTAATCGAATGGTCAAAACTTATCAGTTCGCTGCAATCAAAGAAAATTGATATTATAATCAGTGGAATGGCAATTACACCGGAGCGTGCCTTGCAAGTCAATTTCTCCAATCCGTATGCCAGCGCAGGTATTGATCTGGCTGCGTCGTTGCTGAAAACGAGACACATTGACTCTCTTGATGAATTGAATGATCCCAAAGTGACAATTGGTGTCGTATCAAATACCGTTCCCGAGCAACTTGTAAAAAAACTTTTTGGTCAAGCAACTATCAAGTCATTCAATACACACGAAGAAGTCAAAAAATCCATACTTGATGGTGAACTCCATGTGTGGATCGATTCAACACCGATACCACGCTATTTGGCACTAGAATATCCTGATAAAGTAGATACCCCGCTTAATGAACCCTTGGTTGGTTACAAAGCGGGAATGGCTATCAACAAAAATGAGCAGGAGTTTTTGAATTATTTGAATGCTTGGATTACTGCTAGAGACGCTGATAGCTGGATTCTGGCTAGACATAAATACTGGTTCGAAACGCTCGACTGGAAGCATAAATGATGACTAATGTGTGTGACAGCAAACTTACCACGCCGACTTATGAATACTGGTTAGTGCTGATACTTTTTTTTTCACTGGTCTCAATGGTGATGGGCGAATCACGACTAAAACTAAATTTTCCAGATGAATTTTATACACAAGGAATGACCAAGAAAAAAATTGTGCGTGACAAACATGGACAAGAAGAAACAAACGATGAAACGCGAAATTGGCGAAGTTCAAAAGAAACATCAGAAAATAAATTTCGATGGAAAAAAATTGAATTACATTATGGTATGCAAGAAAAGAGAGAAAGGCATCAACCTTCAGACATGCTGCATGATAGATTTTCTACACATCAGTTAGAGTTGGAACCTCAATTTGGAGTACGATTCTAGTTTTCCACCTCATTGGTGTTCAGGTGTTCAAAATTCTTACGCCTGATTTCAGAAAAATAATCCTGCAGACACTTGGCCATTACTAATCCAATGTATCCATTAACATAAGTTACGATTGTTTTTTATGCAAGAAAGTGCATCAGTAGAACCGACGGTTAAAATCGACGTCAACCAAAATAACGCTAATGAACTGAATCTGATACTAAGTGGCAATTGGAACCTGCGGCAGGATCATCCGACATTTCATGACGTTGAGTCTTCGTTTCATACTTATCCAGTCAACAGGATAATTTTTAGTAGTCAGAAACTGGGCGACTGGGATAGTAGTTTGCTCATTCTTCTTTCTCAGTTGACCAGGTATGCCAAAGAGAGAGCTCTTGATATCGATTATTCTGGATTGCCTAATGGTGTACAAAATTTATTGAATTTGGCTACAACCGAAGCTGCTACACAAACAGATAATCAGCAACAAAAAACAACCAGCTTCATTACCCAATTTGGGCAGACTGTCATTGACTGGCAGCGCAGTGCGGTTGAAATGGTTTTTTTTCTCGGAGAAACTGTTTTATCGTTAAAGCGTCTGGTGTTTGGAAAAGCCCAATTTCGCAGATCAGATTTTTTCTTAATTACCCAGGAAGCTGGGCCTCAGGCGCTGGGAATTGTATCACTTATTAGTTTCTTGGTCGGACTGATTCTGGCCTATATAGGTGCGTTGCAACTCAGTCAATTCGGAGCGCAGATTTTTGTAGCCGATTTGGTTGGTATTGGTATGGTGCGTGAAATTAGTGCACTAATGACGGGAATTATTGTGGCTGGCCGTACAGGTGCTGCATTTGCTGCTCAATTGGGTACAATGCAAGTTAATGAAGAAATCGACGCATTAAAAACGCTTGGTATATCACCAATAGATTTTCTAGTGTTGCCGCGATTGTTGGCGCTGATTCTTATGATGCCGTTATTGACGATGTACTCCGGTATTATCGGCATTTTGGCTGGAGCTGTAGTTGCTTTAACAGTATTTGATATTGGTTTCTTTGAATATTATCACCAGACAGTACGCGCTCTTAATTTAAATCATTTTTTTGTCGGCCTTTTTAAGGGAACGGTGTATGGTATTTTGGTAGCCTACGCCGGTTGTCTACGTGGTATGCAGTGCGGGCGGAGCGCTCAGGCCGTTGGAGAAACTACTACATCTGCAGTGGTTACCGGCATATTGTTGATTGTGATATTTGCATCTTTACTTACGATTATATTCCATAATCTGGGAATCTAATATGGAAGTATTATTTCAGACGGACCAGACTCGTCGTGAAAACGGCCAACAACACACCGGGGTGTATATTGAAATACATAACCTCACCATGGCGTATGGTGATTTTATTATTCAGCGCGATCTGAATTTTACTATTAGCCGGGGAGATGTGTTTATTATCATGGGCGGCAGTGGTTGTGGAAAAAGTACTTTGATGAAACACCTGATTGGACTCAAGCCACCTGCTTCAGGTGACATCATTATTGATGGAATGAATTATTGGAAAGCACAGCCGCACGAACAAGAAGCATTAAAGCAGCGTTTTGGAGTTATGTTTCAGGCCGGGGCGCTTTGGAGTTCGTTGACACTGGCTGAGAATATCGCACTGCCGTTAGGCGAGTATACTAAATTGTCAGACAAGCAGATTGCCGAAGTAGTCTCACTGAAACTGGCATTGGTCGGTTTGTCGGGATTTGAGGAATTTTATCCATCGCAAATCAGTGGAGGTATGCGAAAACGCGCTAGTCTGGCGCGTGCAATCGCTTTGGATCCAGAGATTGTTTTTTTCGATGAACCATCAGCCGGACTCGATCCGATCAGTTCGCGACGGCTGGACAACTTGATTCTGGAGCTTAGCAACAGTTTGCGCATGACAGTTGTAATTGTAACCCATGAACTGGCTAGTATTTTTGCTATAGGCAACAACTCTGTCTTTTTGGATGCGGACACTAAAACAATGTTGACAACTGGTGATCCAAATATGCTACGTAATGATACATCCAATCCGAAAGTGAAAAATTTCTTAAACCGGGGTGAATAATGGGCAAGCGAGCAAATCCTGCGATTATTGGGGCGTTTGTCTTGGGTGGTTGTATTCTGGCCACTATCGCTGTAATACTGTTAGGTGGCGATCAACTTTATAAAAAAAAACGCGATTTTGTGATGTACTTTGAAGGTTCTGTCAACGGATTAAATGTCGGAGCACCGGTCAGTTTAAGAGGTGTTCAAGTGGGTAAAGTAAAAAATATTTCCCTGATCAATGATTATACTAAAGGTGAGATCCGTATTCCCGTCGTTGCTGAATATTATCCCGAGAACGTAATTACTATAGGTGAGGAATTTGAATCGGAAAAAGATAATGTAAAAAAATTAGTTGAAACATTTGGTCTGCGTGCGCAGTTACAAACGCAAAGCATGCTGACAGGCCAACTATTCATACAACTAGATTACCACCCAAATTCATCTTATGTGTATTACGGCGATGGTGATGTAATCGAGGTGCCTATCATTCCATCGACCCTGGAATTGTTTGAGAGGAAGTTTCGTGCATTGGATTTCTCAAGTATAACCAATGACATAAATGCCGTTGCAACGGCGATCTCAGAAGTTGCAACAAATCCAAAATTAAATCAGTCCATTGATAATCTAGAAAAAGCATTGAAGGCGACAAACCAAGCAATGCTAACAGCTACCAATTTTATTAACGACATTGATTCTAAGATTGTACCAATATCGAACAAGACTCACCTGCTACTTGATAAAGTAGCATTTACTTTATCGAAGATTGATACAGTATTGGTTAATATTGAGGAATTAAGTAATGAGGAATCACCAACCGTTTACAAAATACACATCGCAATGGATGAATTAACGAATGCGGCCAAATCAATTCGTGAACTTACCGATACCTTAGAAAGACAACCAGAAGCTTTGCTTCAGGGAAAAAAATCAGGGAAATAATTTATGCTGATAACTAAGATTCGATCGCTATTTTATCTAACTACAACTGGCGTTTTGTGCTTAATTTTTACCGGTTGTGGCACAACTCAACCATCCCAGTATTATATTTTAAGCAGTATTGAAGATATTGGTGGCGGCATTTCTGCTACTCAAAGTAGAAGAGAAAAGCACATTGGCCTTGGCCCTGTAAACTTCCCAAAATACCTGGATAGATCAGCAATTGTTGTGCGGCAATCAGATTCGGAAATCAGTATCAACGATATGCATCGCTGGGCGGAGCCTTTAGAAAAAAATTTCACTCAGGTACTCGCTCATAATTTACAAACGTTGCTCAATAATTACTATGTGACTGTTTTTCCGTGGCGCAATGCCAAAAGTATCGATTATCAGGTAGTGATTGATGTACATCGCTTTGATGCTGATACTAATAATAATGTAATGTTATCGGTACAGTGGTTCGTGTACAGAAAGGCTGATAATCGCAATTTACATTTTGAAAAAAGTATAATTACTGAAAAAGCTGAGAATCATACTTATGATGCTCTTGTAAAAAAACAAAGTGAAGTCGTAAAAATATTTAGTCTTGAACTATCGGATAAGTTAGAAGAAATATTACGCAAACTTACTGAAAGTTAGGGATTTTTGTGCGAATCACTATCTTTGAGCATCAACTGGCAAATTGAATAGTCAGAAGTGGCCTCACTTGATTGGACAGTTTTTTGCATTGCAGGCAGGTTATCGAAGTAGAACTCATTGGGTGTTTTGTCGTCAAGTGCGGTGTGAGGTCTATTCTGGTTGTAGAACATGAAATATTTTTCTAAGCCTTGTTTTGCATCACCTACACTGTCGTAGGCGTGCGCGGCTCATCAACGCTACCGGATAGTGTTGTCGCAGGGATTCCATTCGACCGTACTTCACCGCGACTCCTTCGCAAAGTAGGCCGTTGCTTTTTTCAGGCCACTCCATTGCTTGATGCGTAAATGTGTGAAATTGGGATGCAGAAAACCAAATCTGACGACATAAATTGATACAAGGATCTTTCCCACAATTTCTGTGGATAGAACAGTGGAGAGATACACTAAGTACAGAAATAAAAAATGCTTTTACACATTGCCTTAAATACAGGCTGAGTTCTCTGCTATAGAAGTTGCCACGCCGTTGCAGCTTTCATACCCAAACAAGGCATATAAAAACACCCCAATGCATCCAAATTGATACTTCCTTCGTATAGATTAAAAAAAGCATCTGTTTTATCTTTCTGAAACTATTTTATTCACTGAAACAGTGAATAAATACAATGCAAAATAAAACTATCAGAGTAGTTGCCACAGTAACCGCGCTTGCGAATAAAGCCACTGCGACACAAGCCATCTTGCAACAGATTGTTACCCCAACGCGCCAGAAAACAGGTTGCCTGAACTACCAATTGTGGAAAAATCAATGAATAGCCGCGCGCAAGAAACTACGACGCAACCTTATCATGGCATTTATATCAATGACGGACGAAAATACAGCAATTGGGGTTTAAGCCGTTCAACACAGCCGGCTGTGTATGTGGAGCCAATAAGCTATGCCGATGTGCAAGCGATTGTCCGCGATATCAAACAATTTCCTACACCCGTGCACCCGGTCGGCTCAGAACCCTTCCGGTATTGACGGATAAAGGTGCATTGATATTTATGCGAAGTGTTCGTGACTCTGTAGCAGCAACGCAAAATATGCCCTGACTCTCCGGAGAAAACAAAGCAAACATGCGATTTATCGTTCATACGCCAGCACAGGCGCCAACCAGCGCTCAGCTTCTTCCAATGTCCAACCTTTACGGCTGGCGTAGTCTTCCACCTGGTCTTTGCCAATTTTCCCGACCGCAAAGAAGGTGGATTCGGGGTGTGCAAAATAAAAGCCGGATACTGCGGCAGTCGGTACCATGGCAAAGGATTCCGTGATGATGATACCGGCATTCTCGGAAGCATTCAGAACTGCGAACAACGGGCCTTTCTCGGTATGGTCAGGACAAGCCGGATAACCCGGTGCAGGACGAATGCCGCGATATTCTTCATTAATCAGCTGCTCATTGGTTAAAGTTTCATCCTTGGCATAACCCCAGAATTCCCGGCGCACCCGCGCGTGCATATGTTCGGCAAAGGCTTCTGCCAGACGATCCGCCAATGCTTTGAGTATAATTGCGCTGTAATCGTCATTGGCATCTTCAAAGGCTTTGACGCGCTCATCAATACCAAACCCGGCACCTACTGCAAATAAGCCGATGGTGTCTTTGACGCCGGTTTCTTTCGGCGCAATAAAGTCGGATAGGCATCGATTGGGCTTTCCGCCTGGTTTTACGGTTTGCTGGCGCAAGCAATGGTAAATCATGGCTAATTTACTGCGCGATTGATCGGTATAGATCTCTATATCGTCACCCACGGCATTGGCTGGAAACAGGCCAATCACCGCATTGGCACTCAACCATTTTTGCTCGACGATTTTCTTCAGCATGATTTGTGCATCGCGAAATAAAGTCGTGGCGGTTTCACCGACCACCTCATCTTGCAAGATGGCCGGATAACGCCCAGCCAGTTCCCATGCCTGAAAGAAAGGCGTCCAGTCGATATAGGGAACAATTTTTTCCAGCGGATAATTATTCAACGTGCGGATACCGATCAATTCCGGCTGATAGGGTTGATAATTTTTCCAGTCGGTCTTAAACCCGTTGGCACGCGCATCCGCAATGGACAGGAGTTGTGTCGGCCCCTTTTTGTTTTTATGTTGAATGCGTACTTTCTCGTATTCGTCTTTAATCTCCTGCACATAACCCGTTTGCAAATCCTGTGACAACAGATTACTGCACACGCCGACCGCACGGCTGGCATCGGGCACCCATACGGTTGCCCCTTCATAATGCGGTGCAATCTTGACGGCGGTATGCACCCTGGAAGTGGTTGCACCACCGATCAGCAGTGGAATGGTAAATCCCTCACGTTGCATCTCCTTGGCCACATGCGCCATTTCTTCCAGGGAAGGCGTGATCAGTCCTGACAAACCGATGATGTCGGCTTTCTCACGCCGCGCCATATCCAGAATCTGCGCACTCGGCACCATCACGCCCATATTGATTACTTCATAGTTGTTACACTGCAAAACCACGGTGACGATATTCTTGCCGATATCATGCACATCGCCCTTGACGGTGGCGATGACAATTTTTCCCTTGGGTTTGTTATCGCCCGATAATTTCTTTTCCGCTTCGATGAAAGGCAATAGATGCGCCACGGCTTGTTTCATGACACGTGCCGATTTGACCACTTGCGGCAAAAACATTTTACCGGCGCCAAACAGATCACCTACGACACCCATGCCTTCCATCAACGGCCCTTCGATCACCTGGATCGGACGACCGCCTCTCTTGTCGATCTCCACACGCATCGCTTCGGTATCTTCCACAATAAACGTGGAAATGCCTCTGACCAAAGCATGGGTCAGCCGTTGTTGCAGCGGCTCATCGCGCCAAGCGAGATCTTCAACCTGTTCTTTTTTCTTGCCTTTGAAATTTTCTGCATACTCAACCAGATGCTCGGTTGCATCCGGGCGCCGGTTCAATATGACGTCTTCTACCTTTTCCAGTAATTCTGCAGGAATATCCGAATAAACCCCCAATTGTCCGGCATTCACAATGCCCATGGTCATGCCGGCTTTAATCGCGTGATACAGAAAATCCGTATGAATGGCTTCACGAATGGGCTCATTACCACGGAAGGAAAACGATACATTGGATACCCCACCGCTTATCTTGGCGTATGGCAGCGTTTGTTTGATGATGCGGGTAGCCTCGATAAAATCGACGCCATAATTATTATGTTCTTCAATCCCCGTCGCAATCGCGAAGATATTCGGATCAAAAATAATGTCTTCGGGTGGAAAACCTACTTGATCAACCAATAAACGATAACTACGCGTACAGATGTCCACTTTGCGCTGCAAAGTGTCCGCCTGACCTTGTTCATCGAATGCCATCACAATCACCGCCGCACCATAACGACGCGCCAATTTGGCATGATGAATGAACTCTTCTTCGCCTTCTTTCATGCTGATGGAATTGATGACGGATTTGCCTTGTACACATTTCAGACCCGCTTCAATCACGCTCCATTTACTGGAATCCAGCATAATCGGTACTTTGCAGATATCCGGTTCGGCAGCCACCAGATTCAGGAAAGTTACCATGGCTTTCTGTGAATCCAACATGGCCTCATCCATGTTGATATCGATAATCTGCGCACCGTTCTCCACCTGGCTGCGCGCCACATTCAGGGCTTCCGCGTAATCATCGTTCAGTATCAAACGAGCAAATGCCCGGGAACCTGTCACATTAGTGCGTTCACCGACATTCACAAACAGCGAATCGTCGCCAATATTCAAGGGCTCCAAACCGGACAAACGCAGCTTCTTAGGAATCTCAGGCACTTTACGCGGTGCGATAGCACTGACCGCTTGCGCGATGGCCTTGATATGTGCCGGCGTTGTGCCGCAGCAACCGCCAACAATATTGACAAAGCCGGCTTGCGCGAATCCTTTGATTTGATTCGCGGTATATTCAGGGGACTCATCATAGCCCGTTTCCGATAACGGATTGGGCAAGCCGGCATTGGGATGGACACTGGTGTAAACATCCGCCACACCCGCCAGTTCTTCAATATAAGGACGCATGAGTTCGGCACCCAACGCACAATTAATACCGACTGAGAGTGGTCGGGTATGACTGACCGAATTCCAGAATGCTTCCGGTGTCTGTCCGGACAGCGTGCGTCCGGAGGCATCGGTAATGGTAACTGAAATCATGATCGGTAAGCGAATGCCATGATCTTCGAAGTATTGATCAATGGCAAAAAGCGCCGCTTTTGAATTAAGCGAATCAAAAATGGTTTCGACCAGCAGAATATCCACCCCGCCATCCACCAGCCCACGAATCGACTCGGTATAATCAGCGACTAATTGATCATAAGTAATACCGCGAAAACCCGGATCATTGACATCCGGAGAGATGGATGCTGTTTTAGTGGTAGGTCCGATCACACCGGCAACAAAACGCGGTTTCTCCGGTGTTTTTGCTTCAAAGCTTTGCGCAGCTTCACGTGCTAATTTTGCCGCAGCGTAATTCAGCTCATACACCAAATCCTGCATATGATAATCAGCCATCGAAGCCGCATTGGAATTGAAGGTATTGGTTTCAAGGATATCTGCGCCCGCTTCCAGATAACCCGTATGGATCGAACGAATAATTTCCGGTTGCGTGAGTGTCAACAGATCATTATTTCCTCGTAGATCATGCGGAAAATCGGCGAAACGCTGGCCACGAAAATCGGCTTCTTGCAGTTTGAAGGTTTGAATCATGGTACCCATGGCGCCATCCAGAATCAGAATGCGTTGGGCAAACAGATTTTCCAGCAAAGTAGTACGGGGATTTTTATTCATTGATGAAAACATGCGTAAAGAGAGATGAATGCGACATTATACCTCACCTCCCGCCTGCTATTATCGAGGCTGATTAAAGGTAAAGCAGCAACAGGCGATAGCCCGATGCATTCAGACCACTGCTATCAAAATCAAGTCTGATTTCGATTTCATGCTGGGATGCGATAAATGACAGCGCCTTATCTTCTTCCCGCAGGTAATCCCGTGCGGTAAAGATACGGCTGGCAATTAGCTGATCATCCGCATCCAGCAGCGAGAGTTGCAGTGCGGGCAATGCCTGCGAAAAAGATGCATGATTGCGGATCACTGCTGACAAAGTCGTCACTTCAGGCTGTCGCACAAGATTCTTTTGCAAATCGGATGCTTCAATGCCCAACTGCTGGATATCTTGCGGATAGGGTACTGTGCAGGCCATGAACGCACAATATCGCTCCAGATAAGGTCTGAATCCCGGCGCGATGGTGGTCAGTTCGGTACGATGAATGTACGTTATCTGTCCGATCAACAAGAGCAATAACACAACATTTACCGTTCCCCACGTGCCCCATGACTGCTTGGACGGTTCTTCAGCATCAAATAGATCGTCTGCTGAGGATGCAATTTCCTCCTGATTCGCATCCGCAGGAGACGGTAAATCCATCGCATCATTGGAATCTATGGTGACTGCAAAACTTTCTACTGCACCTACCGGCGCTTCAGGCTCACGGACGGGTTGTGGTTGAAATTGGGATGGATATTCAATGGCCGATTCATTGACGGTAATCAGCATGGCAAATCCATTGAAAATTCGCTGACAATGCCCGCAACGCACATCACCGCTGTGAGCTTGTAATTGCACAGCATGTACCCGAAAGGTTGTACCACAACCAGGACAGAGCGTCACCAGCGCCATACGTTATTCCCCGTATTTGATCGCATTAGATGTCAACAATCTCATATACACCATACAATCGCTGCTTAAGGCGGTGATTATTTCACCTTTTGATTCCGGTTAACAACACCCAGCCTTCCTGTTCCTCGGCAATGCGCATATCAAACCATTGTTGATAAATGTTTCTGACTTCTTCGGCCTGCTCCTTAAGAATTCCTGACAAAACGATATGACCTTGTTTCCGGACTGCTGCTGCAAGAATAGGCGCCAGTATGATCAAAGGATTCGCCAGAATATTGGCAACCACGATATCCATTTGTTCTTCCGGTTGCAAATCCCGCTCAGCGACTTTATGCGTTGTGGTGAAAATAAATCTTGCTGGATCGCAGTGATTGCGCAACGCATTTTCCTGACTGGCTTTGATCGCCTGGGGGTCAATATCAATACCGGTGATATGATCCGCACCCAGCTTTAATGCAGCAATAGCCAGTATTCCGGAACCACAACCATAGTCAAGGATCTTGTCCCCGGGTCGCAGATTCTGATCCAACCAACCAAGGCAAAGTTGCGTGGTGGGATGGCTGCCGGTGCCAAAAGCCAGCCCGGGATCCAGTATCAGATTGATGGCCGTTGGATCAGGTGATTGATGCCAGGTTGGAACAATCCATAACCGGGATGATATTTGAATCGGATCAAACTGTGATTGAGTCAGTCGTACCCAGTCCTGCTCCTCAACATACTCCAGACGATAATTGGGCTGGTCGCCTAGCTGTGCTGCATGTGTAATATTGCGCAAAATCTGATCGATATCTGCATCTCTATTAAATAATGCAGAAACTTCAGCATTCTGCCAAATTACTTCGCTGGGTTCTCCGGGCTCCCCGAACAGGAGTTGTTCATCTTGCGTATCGGCGGCGGCATCATGAATATCCACTGACAATGCACCTTGTTCCATCAGCGCATCACTCAGCAATTCGGCATATGCCGCATCAGTTTTGATAATCAGCGTAATCCAGGACATTCTTGTCAGGAAACGTTAGTCGTTAAAACGGATGCAGGTTTGTGCGTTGTCAATTCGTTTTGTTATGCAGCGCCAATTTCTGCTCCAGATAATGAATGGCGACACCGCCACGCAGAAAGGATGCATCGGTCAACAAATCCAGATGCAGTGGAATATTTGTTTTAATACCGGTTACCACCATTTCGGACAAAGCAATCCGCATGCGTGCAATCGCCTGCTCGCGCGTATCTCCATAGGTAATAATCTTGCCGATCATGGAGTCATAATACGGTGGCACCATATAGTTATGGTAAACATGTGAGTCAACCCGCACCCCCGGACCGCCGGGTGCATGATATTGCGTAATGCGTCCGGCGGAAGGCGTCAGCTTATACGCATCTTCTGCGTTGATGCGACACTCTATCGCATGCCCCTTGATGACGACATCTTTTTGACTGATCGGCAATATATGACCTGCAGCGACATTAATTTGCGCCTGCACCAGATCAATACCGGTAATCGCTTCCGTCACCGGGTGTTCCACCTGCAAGCGGGTATTCATTTCAATGAAGTAAAACTCATTGTTCTCAAATAGAAATTCAAATGTGCCCACACCGCGATATTTAATACGACGACAAGCATCCGCACAGCGCTCGCCAATCTTGTTGCGCAGTTTTTCCGATATACCCGGAGCTGGTGCTTCTTCGAGAATTTTCTGATGGCGACGTTGCATGGAACAATCTCTTTCACCCAGGTGAACTGCATTGCCATGTTCGTCAATCAATAACTGAAATTCGATATGGCGCGGATTCTCCAGATATTTTTCCGCATAAACGACCGGATTGCCAAATGCTGCCTGCGCTTCATTACGCGTCATGATCACCGCGTTGGATAAAGCAGCTTCCGTATGCACCACCCGCATGCCACGTCCGCCACCGCCGCCCGCAGCTTTAATGATCACCGGATAACCGATCTCCCGCACAATCTTTTTAATTTCGTCAATGCCTTCAGGTAAAGCACCATCTGATCCTGGAACACAGGGCACACCCGCCTTTTTCATGGCATTCTTGGCACTGACCTTATCGCCCATCAAACGAATCGTTTCCGGCCGCGGACCGATAAACACAAATCCACTCTTTTCCACTCGCTCGGCAAAATCCGCATTTTCTGACAAGAATCCATAACCCGGGTGAATGGCTTGTGCGTCGGTCACCTCTGCGGCACTGATAATCGCCGGCACATTCAGATAGCTTTGTGCCACCGGCGCTGGGCCGATACAAACCGACTCGTCGGCCAACTTGACGTATTTCGCCTCAGCATCAGCTTCGGAATGCACGGCCACGGTTTTAATACCCATCGCACGACAAGCACGCTGAATCCGCAAGGCAATTTCGCCACGATTTGCTATAAGAATTTTCTCAAACATATTATCCATCTAGTCTCTATTCAGATAATCATTGGATTACGAATAAAGGTTCGCCATACTCAACAGGCTGACCGTTCTCTAGCAAAATCGCTTTGATCACACCATTTTTATCGGCTTCAATCTCATTCAGCAACTTCATTGCTTCAATAATGCACAATGTATCGCCCTCTTTGACCCTTTGTCCGACTTCCACGAATGCACTCGCTCCGGGTGATGCCGCCCGATAGAATGTTCCCACCATGGGAGACTTAACAATATGGCCATCCAGTATAGAGTTCTTGTCAGAAGCTGTAGATTCATTGGCTTTATCCACTTCCGGCACAGATGCGGACATTTGTTGCTGAATCGGAGGCATAACCGGCTGCATGGCAGGCGGCATAAATGCATAGTTCTGCACCCCGGAACCAGACTTACTGATGCGAACTTTTTCTTCACCTTCCGTAATTTCCAATTCAGCAATGCTTGATTCTTCAACCAATTCAATGAGTTTCTTAAGCTTTCTTAAATCCATATGCAATCTCCCGAGACAATGCCTCGTTTTAAGGTAGTTTTATAACTAGAAAATCAATAGTATTTAGTACAAAAATGAGCAAGATTATGACTACATTGTAAAAAGAACTGAAGTTTAAAGAAAATCCGTAGTGCACAGCGTAAACCCAACATTCGATTAATACGACGCCATTGCATATTCCAGTGCCAATTCATATCCTTTAGCACCCAAACCACTAACAACACCAACCGCCAGATCCGAAAAATAGGATTGCTGGCGAAAAGATTCGCGAGAATAGATATTCGACAAATGCACCTCGATAAAAGGCAGCTTTACAGCAGCAAGCGCATCACGTAAGGCAACACTGGTATGCGTATATGCGGCCGGATTGATGATGACAAAATCCGTCCCGTCACTCATTGTTTGCTGAATTCTATCTATCAGAGCCGATTCAGCATTACTCTGAAAGAAATTCAGTTTAGCACCTGTATTTTCAGCTAGTTTGACTAGATTTCTGTTAATATCCTGAAGCGTAATACCACCATAAATCTCCGGCTCACGAACACCCAACAGATTCAAATTGGGACCATGAATAATCAAGATATTTCTAGCATTTGTATTTTCCGAAGCCATCTATTAATTATGGACTCTAATGCCAAAAATGTACAGATTTTTGACGAAATTCGCCGAACTTAGGCGAAAGTTGTTAGAAATACCGAATCAGATCATTCAAGACACAACTTTTAAATACCTCAAAGTGGAATAGCCAAACTGCGAATAATTGAACTCAATTCTTTATAATTTGCCCGCAATTCCCCAAACATCTATAATGCGTGGCTTCACTTAGGCTTTGGCTGTTGTAGCTCAGTTGGTAGAGCAACTGATTCGTAATCAGTAGGTCGGAGGTTCGACTCCTCTCAACAGCACCATAAAACAAAGACTTAGAAACATAACCGAACCGCCTTTACTTCGATTGTGTCAAATTTGTGCCATTAAGTACGTTATCCACGATTCTGGCATGTTGAGCAAATTGCTCTGGAGCCAGATGTGCATAACGTCTCACCATCTCAGCAGATTCCCATGCACCCATTTCCTGGATGACGTTGAGCGGCACACCATTTTGGGTTAACCAGCTTGCCCAGGTATGCCGCAAATCATGCCAGCGAAAATCCTCAATACCGGCACGTTTTAACGCTTTATACCAGGCTTTTGTATTAACTTGGATGATTGGTCTGCCCTTGTAACTGAATACTGACTTGGGATGCTTGCCGATCTGTTTGGCTAATACTGCTATAGCCGTCGCATTGAGCGTAACTATAAGGAGGCGCTTCATTTGGGACAAATTTGCGAGTTATTGGTACTCAACTAAAAATAAAAACAGGAGTATTTTTCTCCACTCAAACATAATCTTTGATAAATTTACTGTAGCTTCTCTTGCTGGGATATACCAACCTCTCCCAAAACGCCACACACTTTTAATTTTTAATGCACATATTCATCTTAAAGAAATAAGATTAGTGATTAATAGCCTGAAGGATTAAGGCTAGTACATAGATTGGGACGATGATTTGGTTTGGGGTTAGGACGAAGAGCATCTCCGGGTGAATCCAATACGAGTGTCATTACCATTCCGAATACCGTACCTAATCTTGACGGAGGATAAAGGAGTCCTAGCACTGTAGTAGCATACCCATACCCTGGTATTCCTAAACCTACCGCTTGGGTCACTGCATTAATAGTAAATCCAAACACACCTCCTACAACGCTACCTATTATTGCTCCTGGTATCACTCCACCCGGTATAATAAGTCCAAATTGACCAACGTCCATAGCACCAGTAAGTGCCCCAACTAAAGTGGCGTTAATTGCAGACTGCAGATCAAAACTTGCAGACAACCCCATAGGGTCTATAAAGTTAATTGGATCATTGAAAACATACCCATAGAAATTACTATCCCCACCTGCAAATAATATTGGATCTTTACTCGTCCATCTGCCTGTATTTGCATCATAATCACGAGCACCAAATCTAACTAAACCTGTATCTTTGTCGTATAATCCGCCTGCGAAACCAAATGGCTGGAAACCCGGATTAGTGTCGTTTAAGACTTTGCCGAATTCGTCATAGTCAATTTGCTGCATGATTGCGCCGGTTGCGCTGTTAACAACCAAACGCACGGAACCTAAATAATCAGTAACGAATTTATATTTTGTGGTGCCACGAATCATATAATCAGGCACATGATCTTTGGAGCCATACACAAATTGAGACTGTAACGCTCCATTTGTTGCGAGTTCAGCCACAATTTGCAATTGTGATTGATACAAATAACGCTTGTTAACAACACCGTTGACGATACGATTTACCCGCCGATTAAAGCCGTCTACTTCATACTTCACAATACTGCCATTGGATAGCTGTATAGATTGAGTATTACCGAATACGTCATAACTGAAACTTGTTGTTGCTCCACCTGCGCTGTCGGTTACAGATTTCTGTTCTCCATTATCAGTATACTGATAGGCTTTTGATCCATACGTAATCAATCGGTCTTGGTCGTCATATTGGGCATTGATCGCAACACCCGCCTGAGTTCCACTGATGCGATTCGAGTTTCCATCGTACACATATTGACCATAAGTTACTCCATTGCGGGTGGTTTCAATGAGACGCCCAGCGCTATCATAAGCATAGGTAAAATCAGTAACAGTCCCATTGATATTTTCTGTTTTATTAATAATTCGCCCTAGCGCATCGCGTGTTAGTGTTTCAGAAAAGACTTGTAAACCAGCAACGGTGGCAGTGTGGGTTGCAAACTCGCCAAAAGTCGCGGTATAGGCATAGTTATCGATTACCTGACCTAACGTTGTTTTTGTTACAAATCCGGTCTTAGCTGCTCGCGTTAATGTCATCGTACCTGCTTTGGTTAGCAGGTTATCCAGATCGTAGGTAAAAACAATTACTGAAGTTTTATTGTTAACATCTTTGATAGTGGTATTGGTTACTTTAAAGTCGTTATCGTAAGTGAATGAAACTGAACCCAATGGAACATCTGCTGCATTACGTATTTCTTCCATGGTGAGTAAATTTCCAGCCCAAGTAAGATTGTTTGATAACCCATTGGGAGCGGTGGTCTTAAAAATCTTGCCTATCGTGATATCGTGATCGTAACTGAACGTGCCTGCAGGTGTAATGATCGATGCTAAATTTGCATTACTGAGCGAGTAATTAAATTGTGCCAGCTGTCCGTTGGGACGAGTTATTTTAGTCAATTGGCGATCATTGTTATACGTGTAATGCGTAGCTTCATTGGCAATTACTGCCAATAATGGCGGTGTATAAGTGCTTAACAAATCAAATCCATTGTGATCAAGTTGATGCACTGGACGGCTCGGGGGTGTCACTTTATTGAGATTGCCATTCAGATCGTAGCCAAAGCTTATTACCCGACCATCAGGTAATGTCATTCCCGTAACACGACCAGCCAAATCAGTGGCAAAGGCATTGATTTGACCCATCGGGTTAGTGATACTGCTAACCCAGCCACTGGCATCATAACTGATCGTTGAAGTGCGAGTGCCTTGTTTAATGTTGGTCAGGCGTCCTCGAGTGTCATAACCGAATTGAATAGGAGCTAAAGTAGCAAAGGTTGCTGACATAAGACGCCCATACTTGTCAGTGACAGTTTTATTGGTTCGATTTTGGGGCGAAGTCATTACATTTGTACCAGATGTCCGTGTATATACTGCTTGGCTGACCTTGCCATTAACATCGGCTGAAGTGGTTAGCGTATTGTAATTGAACAGAGTGGGAGCTACGGAATTATTTACAACGGAGCGAGTAAATGCAATATTGGCGATAGTAGCGCCCTGTATATTGATTTTATCAACTACGGATAATGCCGAACTGAATCGCGAATCTGGCACATACGTTTCATTATAATCAAATCCGGGATAACTATAGGAGAGTCCTTGTTCAGGAATAAATGCGGTTGTGGTTTCTAACCCGGATTCATCTGTTGCTGTCGTATTAAATTGAAATTTAATTTTTTCTCCCGGCGGAGTTCTAGCTTCATAAACGGTACTGATTGTGGAAGAAGTACGACCTTCTGCCGTGGTTGCCGTTATCTCCTGATAGGAAGTGCCCTCGCCGATTGAGGCTAATGACAACGAATTACCAGCTGAATTGCTATCCATAACCAAACGTCCATTAGCGTCATAGGTAAAGGAGGCGATTTGTCCGCCCGGTTTTGTAAAAGTTGCCATCAAGCCTTTTGAGTTTTTATAACTCATCGCGAATGCTTCATTGTTGGGGTTTGTGATGCGAGTAATCCATCCACTCGTATTGCGGGTAATTTTAGTTAACTGATTATAGGGGCTACGGATACCTGTGATTGCTCCCGCAGTGTTGCGAACTATAGTGGTTGTATTACTAAAGCTGTCGACAATCGATATCAGGTGATTATTGGCGTTGTAATTAAATTTATAAAGCAGACTATTGGTTAAACTGTTCCGCGTATACAAATGTTTGCCGGTAGCGTCAAAGGTATAAATAACGGGCTCTGAGTCATCGACTACAAACCATGCTTCACTAATAGTTGAGCCTGTAATCGGTTGAGGAGTTACACTGCGTTGCCGGCCATTCCCCATGTAGATAATGGTAGGCAAATCCCAACCTGCACTCATGCCATGGAGATAATGAAGCGCTGACAATGACCAACCTCCCAATCCAAAACGGCGATTATCAAGACTGCCTAACCAAAAGGCGTTTCTGATGGTATAGCCAAGCTCCACGGGATTTCCGGCATAGTAATTGGTTAGCGCAACCTCTACTTTGATAGGCTCTAAAATCTCGTGATTAGCGGTATCTAAGCCATTCCAAACAAAATCATAAAAATTTGTATCAAATAAAGTTTGTTGGGAGCTTTGATCGAGCCATTTAATTCCTAACCCGGCACCAATAGCACCTTCACCAGTTAAGGGAATATGCAGCAAATAATTACCACCATTCCCAGGTACTCGATCACTAGAATAAATCAAATCAAACGGTGTACCCACAATACTTACAGATTCACCTACTGAACCTTCATTGACATTGATGATTGAGCCGCCTTTGCATGAAGGGATTTCGGTTTGATTTTTACTTGGAATATTGTCAGGTAAAAATTCTCCATGACTCACCCAACCAACACACGGCTTAGGAGTACAGTTGCCAATAGGAGTTTCTAGCCACCAAATAAGCCTGATCACATTACCTTCAATTGTTAATTTTTCACCTAAATCATTGCAAAAAGAATCTCCACCAATCGCGTCATATGCTGCACATGATTCTTTTGCCGATTTTAAACCCTGCTCATCTGAAGGAGTAAGTCTAAACGCTACACATTCTCTTGCTAGAAAGATGAGAACAGTTAGAAAAAATATCTTTCGGTATAAACTGTATTGCATGATTAATTCACTATTTAGGTTATTTTGAAAGAATTATACTGCGTTAGATTAGAATAACAATAATATGATTATGGAAATATCAAAAAATATCTGATCAATAGTTAAATTACCCAATTATCGAATTATCGCTAATCGTGCACAGAGCAATTAGCAATTAATGGTATTCCAAGCGTTTTAGTTGATGAATGAATACCATGACAAGGATGATTGTTAGATACCCGCGTTAAACATGCGTTAAATCAAGTCAGAGCCGTATCAATGTAAATTGGGATTAAGTCGATTTCGGTATTTCTGGGAAGATCTGCCGAAAAACAGACTGTTTTTTTGATGCAGAAATAAAGCAACAGATTACTGCGTGATGTCGTAAATTAAGCCATGCTGAAGTCAACATTGCTTAAAAGATCGATTCGGTGGCTGATTAAAGTTTAGTTTGAAGCCCGGACAGTAGATTGCGGCCAGATTTGCTGTGCCATTTCAGCCTTGAACTGGGAAAGAATATCAGGATCAACATGAAATCCGGCACCCTTGCTAAATCAGCCCGTGAGTTTTTCTGTTGTGGAGCGCTATCAACAGTTGTTCCAAAACGTTTGCAAAGAAAGAAAACTTACCCTAGAAAATTTTATGCCCTCAATTATGCAAGCTGGTTCCGTTGCGAATGAAATTAAAAATCTTATCCATCATGGATGGACAGTTACGAAACTTGCACATGAACTCGGCAAAAGTTCGAAACAGATTTATCGATGGTTGGAAGGGGCTAAATGCAATTCGGAAATGTGTTGGAAAATCAGAAGTCTTGTGAAGTAAAAATATAGTTTTTTATGGATGCGATTAACTATTATTTTGTTGTAGTTGAGTTGGCTAACCTCAATCCTTACATTGAAAAACCTGATTTTAACCCCGGGCAAAAAAGTATTATAGTTAAATTCATTCGTTAGATAAATTCAGCATTGAGCATTGAACCCAGTAGTTGAGGGACAAAGTATGTTGTCTTGTTGACGGGCACATACAAACTATGCTGTGTTGGTTCTATAAAAATCCCTGAAGGAATTCGCCAATTTGCAAAACCTTCTAACATTTCTCGCCACTTGTGTGCGGGCTCACTTTTGAATGGAATGATGAGATAAAACCAGTAGCTATTTATGGCCACTAGTTTTATCAAAAATCTATGATGTAGTACCCCGTCGTAAGGTATATATCCACAGCGAAATAGCTGAGGTACAAAATCACTTTGTTCACCACTGTTTAAATCTATTTTCTTTGAGGAGGTCACAATTTGTAATCTAAGCATAATCTGCGGAGAGTACCCTGCATTAAGTATATACCTTGCAAACTTCTTATGAGTTTTTGTATTTTTGTCGTTGTTAGCGACGCGCGATGCATTATATGATATTTTAAGGAGCACCCTCAAAAGAAGGTCGTACGAGTATCTAAAAGTTACATCTTCTCCTGCTTCAATGACATACTGCAGCTGTTCATTGAACAATGAAGACAAGTAATTATCTAATTTGCTGAGGTGTTCGTTGTTACATATAGCACAGACATCTTTAATGACCGGTTCACCTGGAAACAATCTGTTGGACATTTGACTGTAGGCATAATTCATCTTATTTTTATCTATAAGATTTTTCTGCCAGATGTGTTCTTTTGTTGGTCGAGACTCGATATCACAAAAAGCACACTTTTTCATTTTTTGATGGGAGCGATAGATAAATTATGTTTAAGGTAACAAATAATTTTTGATATATCTTCATTATTTTCTGAAATTGGCAACAATAAAATTATCTTTGAATCCTTGCTAAACGTAAGGATTAATACATTCTGAGAATGTAACATCGTTTACTGTTTTAAAATATTTAGCAGATTTTAAAGATACTCTGATAATTTGATCTCCCAATTTTAGTCGTAAAGAAATTAATATTTAAAAAAATTTCATTACTTTTTATAATTTTATTTAATTTTCATAAGTCACAACCATCTCACTAACTATTATCTTCATTTTCAGTATTCCGTTCATTTGCAAATTTAACATCTTTCGGAATTCTAGAACCGTAATAACCTGTTCTTGCATTGTTTGGTGTACGCATTTTCTGACGTGGTGCCTCTTTTTCACCAAGTAATTTAATTTCATTTGCTTCAGCTTGCATACGTACATATCCACGTAACATTTTTTCTTTGTAAATATACCAACCAGGTCTATTTGCAATTGATTCTAAAATCTCTCCATAATTGTTTGATTTTAATTGCCTAATATGTTGACTGAATTTATCACGTGCAAGTAGAATTTGCTCTTGATTATCAATTTGCTTAATTATTGCTTTATATGAATCATACATGCTTTCAATATTACGATATAAATCCTCTCCATCTGCCGTAGCCCATACTATAGGTTCATATTTCAGTTCTCTATGAATAACTGCTTTTTCATAAGGTCTTTTCAATTCAGCATTAATACTTTGAATCGATTTCTTTAAGCCTCTATAATAATGTGTAAAACCTAATTCATTAATTTTTTCAGAATCGCTGAAAGCTTCCCATAACATCTTCTCAGTGATTAACTGTACATAGTATGGAAATCCATCACTTACTGTGGCAATTCGCCAATTTACATTGTCATCAATGCACAAACCAAAAGCATCAGCAGCCTTTATCACAATCTCACGACGACCTTCCCACGAAAGCCTAGAAAGTTCTACTGTTTCAAGTTGTCGATAAGTCGAACTATGCGCACCAAGTAATTCGTCTAGTGTTTTTCCAATACCAGTAAAGATAAATTTTATGTTAACTGACTGATCACCAAGCTGTTTAAGCAGTGACGCAAACTTGTCTTTCTCTTTAGAATTTGTAAGGGCATCAAATTCATCAATAACGATAATAGGTTTAATAGAATGAATTGCTGTTATCTGTTTTAGTAATTCAGTTGCATCTCCAACTGTCTGTATTGCCGAAAATAATTCTATTGGACTTATTTCAACTCCAATTCCTAATTTTAAACCCCGCCAAGTAAACCCATAATCTTCTCGATGCTTTCTGCTTTCAAATCTTGACTTCCCCAACGCTTGATTGGCAATGTTTACAATAACTGATTTAAAGGTGTCATCTACAGATCCAGAAACAAATATTGGTTCAGCATCTGAACTCTGGTATTGATAAGCAGCGGTTGCACCCAAAGAACTTTTACCAACACCACGATCACCATAGATAAAAATATGCCGACCTTGCTGATAAAGTGCACGTTCAATGGTTTCTAGCTCATTATCTCTACCCTTTAGATACTCTATACTTCTGATAGGACAAGATGGAAATACAATCTCCCCCAATTGTTCTCCAAATTCATCTTTGTTTAGTTGATCAATAGCCATGCAAAAATTATCCTAATCAACAAAGAAAATTAACAAATTTTATACTTCACTATTTTCTTTTCACTTTTATTGAATAATTGCAAGATAGCATAAAATGCATTGAAGAATAAGGATTTTATTGGAGTGTATGCTTTACTTAATGACCCAAAATAACATATTCAAACTACTAAGCTAGAATAAATCTATTAATTCGAGCAAGCTATTGAATTATGCAAATATAGATAATATAAAGCTGTACGTTTATGTATGTTTATCTTCAGCATTCCTCTTGAATACACAAAACAGTGCTAAGAATTCTCACATATCCTGTGACATTTTTTCCTGGCAGACCCTACCCCGGGTATATCTACCCCAGGCGCACGAAATTTCGCGGCAATCGCGGAGTAATAGTGTACCAATCATAAGCCTGTAATCTGATGCGATGAGCATCAAGTAAAAGGTGATGAGGATGTATACAGTGGAACTATATGTGAAGATTCG